>JAYEOD010000341.1:0-12083 GCA_034722575.1 Bacteroidota bacterium
GCTTTAAAGTAGAATTTAAGTAAGGTTAAGGTTAAGGTTAAGGTTAAGGTTAAGGTTAAGGTTGAGATTGAGATTGAAAAAAATAAATAAAACAAACACATATGATGAGTAATCAGCAAATAAACAAAGCTTCGGATAATATTCGTTTATTATCAATGGCAATGGTAGAAAAAGCAAAATCCGGACATCCTGGCGGAGCAATGGGCGGAGCAGATTTTATTAATATTCTTTACAGCGAATATTTGAACTACGACCCTAATAATACCGAATGGTTTTTCAGAGATCGTTTCTTCTTAGATCCGGGCCATATGTCGCCGATGTTATATTCGGTATTGGCTTTCGACGGAAAATATAACATCGAAGACCTGAAGCAATTTCGCCAATGGGGAAGTATTACTCCGGGACATCCCGAAAAGGATATAAAACACGGAGTAGAAAACACTTCCGGTCCTCTTGGACAAGGACATACTATGGCTGTGGGAGCTGCTATTGCAGAACGTTTTTTTGCTGACCGTTTTGGCGAGTGGACAGCGCATAAAACTTACACTTTTATTTCGGACGGTGGTATTCAAGAAGAAATTTCGCAAGGAGCAGGACGTATTGCCGGTTATCTTGGATTAAGTAATCTTGTAATGTTTTACGATAGTAATGATATACAGCTTTCTACAGAAACAAATGCTGTGATTTCGGAAGATACTGCTGCTAAATATGAAGCGTGGGGATGGAAAACCATTACTATAGAAGGTAACAATGCTGACGAAATTCGTAAAGCACTTGATATGGCTGTTGCAGAGACTGAAAAACCTTTCCTTATTATTGGAAAAACTGTAATGGGAAAAGGCTTACGTACTAATGATGATACTTCTTTCGAGAAACAAGTCTCTACTCATGGTCAGCCGGTTTCTAACGCAGGCGCTTCTTTCGATAATTCTGTAAAACAACTTGGCGGCAATGTTAACGAACCATTTGAGATTTTTGAAGAGACAAAAGAACTCTATGCCAATGCTCACAAGAAAAAAGCTGTATATGTAGCAGCAAAAATTGAAGAGGAGAAAAAATGGAGAAGCGAAAATCCTGCTAAAGCAAAACAATTTGACGCTATTATAGCGGGTAAAAATATTGAGCTGGATTTTTCTGCAATTGCAATGAAAGAAAATATTGCTACTCGTGCTGCTTCGGGAACTGTTTTAGCTCATTTTGCTAATAATGTAGAAAACATGATTGTTGCTTCGGCCGATTTAGCTAATAGCGATAAGACTGATGCATTCCTTAAAAACTCGAAACCTTTTACTACAAAAGATTTTTCCGGAGCATTTTTTCATGCAGGTGTTGCTGAGCTTACTATGGCGGCAATGTGCAATGGAATGGCACTGCATGGCGGAATAATTCCGGTTTGTGCTACCTTCTTTGTATTTTCCGATTATATGAAACCGGCTATCCGTATGGCTGCATTGCAAGAACTTCCTGTAAAGTATGTGTTTACTCACGATGCTTTCCGTGTTGGAGAAGACGGTCCTACTCACCAACCTATTGAGCAAGAAGCGCAAATTCGTTTGATGGAAAAACTAAAAAACCACTCAGGCAAAAGAAGTGTATTAGTTCTCCGTCCTGCCGATGCTGCTGAGACTGCTGTTGCATGGAAAATGGCGTATGAAAATATCGACACTCCAACTGTTCTTATTCTTTCGCGTCAGAATATTAAAAATATTCCTGCTAACGGAAACGACAGATATCAAGATGCATTACAAGCTGAAAAAGGAGCTTATATTGTAAAAAAATCGGAAGGCACTCCGGATATAGTTCTTATTGGCAATGGTTCTGAGGTATCTACTCTGTTTGCCGGTGCTGATATGCTACAAGAAAAGAGAGAGATAAAAATTCAAATTGTTTCTGCTATTTCCGAAGGTCTTTTTAAAGAGCAATCTAAAGAGTACAAACAAGAAGTTATTCCACAGGGAGTTCCTGTTTTAGGACTTACTGCCGGATTACCGGTTGCTTTAGAAGGTCTTGTAGGATATAACGGAAAAGTAATTGGATTAGATCATTTCGGATACTCTGCTCCGGCAAATGTGCTAGACGAGAAATTTGGTTACACAGCCGAAAATATCATGAAGCAGATTGAAGATTTTTTGAAATAAAAATCCGCAAGTCTATACACAACAAAACCCTCAAGGCTTTAGAGTAGCTTTGAGGGTTTTGTTTTACAAATTCTACACCTATCTATACTACACTCCATGCCTTTTCATTAAAATCAATCCCTTTTGCTGTGCATTAACATTATAGTTACTAGCACCAATTAAACAACAAAAAAACTCAGTTTAAAAACAACTGCTTAACAAAAATTTCTCCACGATTTTTTTTATAGAATGCAATCCAATTTCAGCAATATTCACCTCTTCGGGTTTAAGAAAGGTATAGTCTGAAATATCATCTAAAGCGGTAAGATTTTTAAATGACTTTGCTTTGCAGATGTATGTAATATCCAAAGTAAAGTAAGTTAAATCATTATAAGTGTATTGATTTGGATGGGTTGTAAAATATTCAACAGATTCCAATTCAATATTTAACTCCTCTTTTATTTCACGATGCAGGGCATCTTCAGCGCTTTCGTTAACATCTACAAAACCACCAGGCAGGTCGAGCATCTCTTTAGCAGGATTGTGCGCTCTTTTTGTAAAAAGAATTCTTCCTTTATTATCTATAATTATTGCTGCTACAGCTGCAGCAGCATTTATAAACAGTTGAAAACCGCAGTAATCACACTGTATAAAATTTTCGGAACTATTGTACTTTATTGTTGAATTACCACATTTAGGACAATAGTTAAAACTATTTTTTAGGTGCATTTAAATAAATTTTAATGAAAAAACAGATAAGCCATTAATATTGCAGCCACTATCCCCACAAAATCGGCAATCAAACCACAGCCTATTGCATGACGAGTATTTTTTATTCCAACAGAACCAAAATAAACAGCAATAATATAAAATGTAGTATCGGTAGCGCCTTGCACTGTCGAAGCTACACGCCCCACAAACGAATCGGCACCAAATGTTTGCATTGCATCAACCATCATACCACGCGCACCACTTCCACTTAAAGGTTTCATCAAAGCCGTAGGAAGAGCTTCAATAAAATCGGTATTTGCTCCAATTGCAGCAAATACCCATCTAAAACTATCAATAACCATTTCCATTGCTCCCGAAGCACGAAAAACTCCTATCGCTACTAATATTGCTATTAAATAGGGAATTATTTTTATTGCAATAGGAAAACCCTCTTTCGCACCTTCAATAAAAGCCTCATAAACATTTACTTTTTTATATGCTGCCAGCGAAATAAACGAAATAATTATTCCAAACAAAATAATATTGCTTGCCGCAGATGAGATTGTTTTTATCTCTTCTTGTGGTAACGAAGTAAAGTAAACTATTATAGCGATAATAACAACCGTTATCCCGCCAAGGTATGCCAGTACTGTTTTATTAAAAAGATTAATTTTTTGCACCACGCTAACGCTGATAATTCCCGCTATGGTAGAAAAATATGTCGCTAACATAATAGGAATAAAAATATCGGAAGGATTTACCGCTCCCAATTGTGCACGATAAACCATTATACTAATAGGTATCAATGTCAATCCCGAAGTATTTAATACCAAAAACATTATCATTGCATCCGAAGCAGTCCTTTTTACACTGTTTGTTTTCTGCATCTGATCCATTGCCTTTAAACCGATAGGAGTAGCTGCATTATCGAGCCCCAACATATTTGCGGCAATATTCATTGTTATAGAGCCATATGCAGGATGATCTTTAGGTAAATCGGGAAATAATTTGCTTAAAAACGGATTTAGTGCGCGCGAAAACAATTTTATTACACCACCCTTTTCGCCAATTTTTAACAGTCCTAACCAAAGAGTCAACACTCCCGTTAATCCCAAAGATATTTCAAAACCGGTTTTAGCCATATCCATGGTGCTGTTTACCATATCTTGAAATACACCAACATCGCCAAACACCAAAGCCTTTACCATCCCGAAAAGGAATGCTATTAAAAAAAATGCTACAAAAAGATAATTTAATGCCATAAATAAATATTTTCAAATACAAATATAGTAAAATCAAGAAATAATCAATCAAAAAGTTATACCTTTAAGCCTGAAATAGATATAACTACAATTGGGGTTGTATAGCCGTTGGAATTATTAAAAAACACACGAAACTGAATTTTACAAATATAGATTTTTTTAATAACACTTAAATTTTAACACTGTATCTGAAAGTAAAGCGCTTCAAAAATCCACACTACACATAGCCAAACCATTAAATATAACACTAAAACAAATGAAAAAACTGATAATTATAATTATAGGCGTACTATTTCTATCTTCTTGTAAAAAGAATAATTCTGAAATAAAAATCTCAAAAGATTTTACTCAATACGTTAATCCTTTAATTGGAACAAGTAAAATGGGACATGTTTTTCCGGGAGCTACTACCCCTTTCGGAATGGTGCAATTAAGTCCCCAAACCAACTTTGAAGTCATGTTTAATAATAATGGCAGCTACAATTCAAAAACCTATGAATACTGTGCAGGTTACCAATATCGAGATTCTACCATTATCGGTTTTTCGCACACAAATTTTAGTGGCACCGGACATTCCGATTTAGGCGATTTTCTTGTGATGCCAACTACAGGAAATTTAGTACTTGACCCTTTAACAACTTTAGAAGGAGACAAAGGATTCTATTCTACATTTTCACATACTAAAGAATATGCGTCACCAGGTTACTACAAAGTAAATTTAGATAGCTATGATATTAAAGCAGAGCTCACCTCAAGCGAACGTGTTGGATTTCATCAATACACCTTTCCAAAATCCAACAATGCACATATTATTCTTGATCTGGTTTATAATGTGTATCATCATGACAATAAAAATGTGTGGACATTTATTCGTGTTGAAAATGATTCATTAGTGACGGGTTACAGACAGACCAAAGGATGGGCAAGAACAAAAAAAGTGTTTTTTGCAATGCAATTCTCGAAACCTTTCAAAAATTATGGTCATAAAAAGTACAATAAAGAAATCTATGATGGTTTTTACAGACATTTCAATCAATCTGAAAATTTCCCGGAAATGGCAGGAAAAGACATCAGAGCATATTTCAATTTTAATGTTCAAGAAGGTGAAAAAATCAATATTAAATTTGCCTTATCCCCTGTTAGTACTGCCGGTGCATTAAAAAATATGGAAGCCGAAATTCCACATTGGAATTTTAATAAAACTAAAGAGGAGACCAAAAACAAATGGAACAAAGAACTCTCAAAAATTGAAGTCACTACACTAACTGAAAGCGATAAGAAAACATTTTATACAGCCTTGTATCATACTAATCTATCCCCTATTTTATATGAAGACGTTGATGGGCAATATCGTGGCTTAGACCAAAATATTCATACCTCTGAAGATTTTATCAATCACACCATTTTTTCACTTTGGGACACCTATCGTGCTTTACATCCTTTATTTAATATCACACAACCCGAACGTAATAACGATATGATAAAATCCATGTTAGCACATCATGATGAAAGCGTTCATAACATGCTCCCTATCTGGAGTCATTATGCCAATGAAAACTGGTGTATGATTGGATATCATGCAACATCTGTTATTGCTGATGCTATGGTAAAAAACATTGGTGATTTTGACCATAAACGCGCGTTACAAGCATCTGTAAACACTGCTAACGTAAGGTATTTCGATGGCTTAGGGTATTACATCGATTACAAATATGTACCTGACGATAAAAGTCATTCTTCGGTTTCCAAAACTTTAGAATATGCTTATAACGATTGGTGTATTGCACAAATGGCTAAGCAAGCTGATAATTCTGATATTGAAAAAGAATTTATGTCACGCTCAGAATATTATAATAATGTATATGACCCAAAAATTGGGTATATGCGACCTAAATTGGCAGATGGAAGTTTCAGAAAAAACTTTGATCCAATGGATACTCACGGACAAGGCTTTATCGAAGGCAATGCTTGGAATTACGGTCTTTATGTTCCGCAAAACATTGATAAAATGATACAGATGATGAAAGGAAAAGAGCGTTTCAGTCAGCATCTGGACTCCCTATTTACTATGAATATTGACGAAAAATACATTACCAAACACGAAGACATTACACGCGATGGTATTATTGGCAACTATGTTCATGGTAATGAGCCCGGGCACCATATTCCATACTTGTATAATTGGACAAATCATCCTGAGAAAACACAAAAACGTGTGCGAATGATTATGAACACCATGTACGCCCCAACCGTAAAAGGTTTATGCGGAAACGACGATGCAGGACAAATGAGTGCATGGTATATTTTTAGTAGCTTAGGATTTTACCCTGTAACACCAGGCTCCCCAAATTATGCATTAGGAAGCCCTTTAGTTAAGGAAGCTATTATTCATTTAAACAATGGAAAAACCTTTACTATTAAAGCTAATAATCAAAGTAAGGATAATGTATATGTGCAAAGCATTACTGTTAATGGAAAAATTTTAGAAGGCACTTTGCTATCACATCACGACATTATGAATGGAGGTGAAATTATATTTGAGATGAATCGGTTACCGAATAAATAAAATAACTACATCTGATATTATTAAAAATTCAGAAATCAGAAAAGGGATATTATCATCAGGATTATTTTGGAGGGATTACATCTATGTAAATAATACTGACAGATTAGATAAAAAGCTTACCGGCTATTTCGGTTTAATGATGCCACCCTATACTATCGAATATCAATTTCAATTATTACAAGCTGACTATCAGCGACAAAACTAAAGCAGCAAAAAAAATCACAAAAAAAGACAAATTCAATGTTGGAGGGGACATGAATTTTTCTATCTTTGCCGACGGAGAATTGGCAGAGTGGTCGAATGCGGCAGTCTTGAAAACTGTTGTACCGCAAGGTACCGGGGGTTCGAATCCCTCATTCTCCGCCAAATTTTAAAAGCTTTATTTAACTTCGCAAGAAGGAAAATAAAGCTTTTTTTGTTTACAAAAGACTAACATCAATTAAACATCAAAATACCCGATAAACCCTTCATCTTTTTCGGTTTTACCGCACTTCAAATTTGAACCGTAGCAAAGGTATCACAATCATCCAATCTCAACCCCTTGTCCTCCGAAGCCAAAACTAAGGAGAAAACCTCATCCTAACCCCGTATGATATTCCAACAATCCGTTGATAGGATGATTTGTGATAGAGTGGACAACAAAGCCATTGGCACTACAAACCTCTTTTAGTTGCGATGAAAAATGGTATGCTACTGACCCTGCAAAAGCAATATTTTTGTGGCTTTTATCACCAATTCGCGATACAATATTGTCGAAAAAATATTGGAAAGCCTCTGTAACAAGAGAATGTATCTGCTGATTTGCAATGTACTTTTTTAACAGTGGCATAAACGATGCCAGATAGAATGCCGGCTTTGACGACCTATAAATTTTTGGGAGAATATCATCAATACACAAACCTATCTCTTTTAATAAAAGAGAAGTCAAGTCTTCCGAAAATCTATTTTCTAATAATGTTTTTAAAAACAGTTTTCCGATATAAGCTCCGCTGCCTTCGTCGCCCATAATATAACCAAGCGATTTTGGCTGATTAATAATTTCGGATCCGTTATAACACCCCGCATTAGCTCCCGTTCCCAAAATAGCGGCAATTCCCTCTCCCCTTTTAAAAGTTGCTCTGGCGGCTCCCGTTAAGTCTGTCTCTACAAATATTTCGGAATTTACAAATGCCTTTTGTAGCGCTATGGTTAGCTGTTCTTTTGCATAAAAGTTCCCTGCTCCTGTAGAATAAAAAAAAATCTCCTTGGGATAAATATCTCTTTCTGATTTTAATTTTTTTAAATAATTTTTAAACAGCTCAATATTGTGGTAGTTAGGATTAAAACCTTCGTCAACAAACTCTATTTTTTTACCTTCCTCCGAAACACAAACCCAGTTAATGCTCGTTGAACCATTATCAGCTATTAAAATCATATCACAATAATTTTAGGCACAAAAATAAGCAGTCCTGTTATTGCGGCCGCAATTGCGGCTATCAATACAGCCCCGGCAGCAATATCTTTTACAACTCCAATCGTTTCATCCCTGGCGGGATGGAATTTGTCTAAAAACACCTCTATAACGGTATTAAATATCTCTGCCATTAATACAAACCCCGAAACCACAACAACAGCAATCCACTCCAATATCGATATCCTGAAAAAAAGACCAAAAAACACCACTAAAGCCAATATCGAAAGATGAATCCAAGCATTATGCTGTGTTTTAAAGACGTAAAAAACACCTTTAAAAGCATACTTAAAACTCTTTATTCTATTGCGTATCGAAAATTTGGTCATCTTCTATTATTTTCAGTTCCACAACTAAATCGTTATTCCCATTTTCCGCATCAAATAAGTAGCATTCATATTATGAGCCACACCGTCACGAATAAGATAAGTAAATTTTAACTTATCATCAATAGTATCTACTTCAAAACATTTGTTTTTTATATTATCCGGAAACTCATCCATCAAATTACCCAAAGCTAAATCGTGTGTTGCTATTAAACCAACGGCATTCATTGTTATAAGCTGTTTTACAAGAGCAAAAGAGCCTTTTTGTTTATCTTTTGAGTTAGTACCCTTTAGTATCTCGTCAAGAATAATAAATAGTTGCTCTCCCGAATTAAGCATGTCTATCATCTGTTTTAAACGCTTTAGCTCAGCATAAAAATACGATTCATCACTTTGCAAACTATCATCGGTACGCATACTGGTAAATATTTTTATTGGCGAAAAATCAAATTTCGTTGCACATACCGGCACACCGGTCATTGCAAGCAGCAAATTTGTCCCAATCGTTCTCAAATACGTACTCTTACCGGCCATATTGGCTCCTGTAATTATCCGAAACTGCTTCTGCGATTTAATATCTATAGTGTTTCCTACACGATTTTTTTCTGAGATAAAAATATGCCCAACCTCTTCGGCATCAATAATAACACTATTATTTATTTTTGGATAGATAAAAGCAGGATTGTTAAAAGCAAATAGTCCCAAGCCATTATAAGCATCAAAAGTATTCAGCGTCTCCATCCATTTCGGGAAATTATCGCAATGTCTCTCTTTCCACAATTCCAGTTTACCTGATAGGCGTATATCCCACAACAGGAAAGCATTTATTATAATTCCCACAAAAATATTAAGACGATTATCGAAAGCAGATGATAGCTTAGCCAATTTATTTATACTTTGCGAAGCATTTCCGTTTTCACTGCTCAGATTATTTTTTAGCTGCGCCAAAATATCTGAACCGAACTCCTCCTCTTCAATCTTTTTAATCAATTTACTATACAGCTGCAAATTCTCTTCTGTTTTTGAAACTTGCTGATGCAAATCGTTTACCTTTTTTACTTTTAGTGATGAATAACCCAATGGAACAAGAAAAAGATACATAACAAAAGCGATTGTCGATACATAACCAAAAACAGTAAATCCGAAAAGGATAAATGTTATTAGCGTAATAATATTGCTAATTATCTTTGTCTTTTTATCAAGAAAAAAAGAGGGCTGCTTTAACCACGACATAATTTGACCGGTCTTTTTATCATCAATATCCGTTCCTGCCGTGGCATAATAATCAACTATCCAAGATGCTTTTTCAGAGAGTTCGGAGATTGCCTTCTGTCTTTGTATTATATTTTCTTTTTCTGTAGTGGGATTTTTCAGCCAATCCGAAAAGAGAACCCTTCCCTTATTAGTTACAGCGCGGTTAATAAACTGAAAAAGAGATTTCTTACCAAAAAGATCTAAATCGCCAGAATATTCGTGACTACCGTTAGAATACTGTTTTCCATCGTAAAAAGAAGAGACATCACCATCAAGTGCATCGAGCTCTTTTTCAACAAAATTGTGTTTTGCATTAAGGTAGCTCATCCTATTCCGATACTTTGTTTGCTTTACTATCGAGAAAATAAATATCACAATAAATACAGTAAAAGCAATTGCCGCAACAAAAGGTTTATTCGGCAAAAATATAAATAGCGGCACAATACTGAACAGAAACGAAAGTCCCCTAACGACAGTCATTTTTTTGTTTTTCCTGTTAAATACAGCTAATTCAACTCCGGTATCATCAAATATATCAGAATATAATTTCTTAGGATTGTTCATTCTTATAACTCTTAAATGTCAATTATCAGCTTATACTTCTCGAACAACAAGCTGGGCGTTACGATATCCAATAACTCTAATTCTCTTCTCTCTGTCGATAAATCCAGCATCAGAAAAAGCATCATAAACCTCCTCTTCCACAATAATTTTTCCTACCGGACGAAGAATACTTTGCGTCACTCCTTCTTTGCCAATAATATGCTCATATTTCTCATCACTTATAGTATATCCTTTGTTTTTTTCTTGTGTTGCAGCCAGTGCTATATGGCTAAAAGCCGATGTTTTAAAAAACTTACTTCCAAGATATATAGAACCTAATATTGAGAGAAACATTGCTATAATAACAATAAAAAATGCTTTAGCAATACTATCAATTTGCGCTGTCGAAAATGTAAATGTAGTATTTTCGACCATGCTAAGAGTAAGACCGGTAATAATTAACACACCACCGCTAATACCCGCAACACCAAATCCCGGCAAGGCAAAAATTTCGACCGCGACCAGTATTACGCCAATAATAAAAATTACTACCTCCCAGTTTTCCGCCAGTCCCTCTAAATAGAGTGGCGCAAAATAAAGCAGCGCAGCAATTGCACTGGCAGCAATAGGAAATCCTACTCCCGGACTTTGTAACTCGAAATACAAGCCGCCAATTATCACCATTATTAATATTCCACTAATAAAAGGGCTTATTAAAAATCCTATAATATGATCGGCAATAGTCAATTCTTGTTTAATGATTTTGTACTCTTCAATATGTAAAAGCTCAAGAACATCTCTTATCGATTCTGCTTCGCCTTCGCAAAAACCATATTTTATTGCTTCGTAAGTTGTAAAAGTCAATACTTGTCCCTCTTTCGAGATGCCTTCCACAACAATCGATTCATCAACCATTGCCTCAGCAATTTGAGGATCTCGTCCCGATACTTCGGCAGTACTACGCATTGTAGAGCGCATATACGACTGATATTTATCAGGCATTTTTTTTCCTTCCTGATTAACAACGGTTGCAGCACCTATATTTGCACCGGGTTTCATGTAAATACTATCGCACGAAATAGAGATGAGAGCACCTGCCGAAGCAGCATTATTATTTATAAAAACATAAACAGGAATGTCGGAAGCTAATATTGCAGTACGTATAGAATCAGCAGAAACAACCGCACCTCCATAAGTATTCATATCAATAATCACTAAATCGGCCGAAATATTACGAGCCTCTTCAAGCGCCATTTTTGTCTTACGCCATATAGGGGGAGCTATCTCTTCATGAATCTTAAAAACATAAACTTTTTTTACCTTAACAGATGAAAGAGAATCATTATTACCAAATGAAAGGGCAGGTAAAAAAAGTCCTAAAAGTATTATGCTGAAAAAAAAAGAGCGCATCATAAAAAGATTTTAGTTTATTACTTATGGTATTGTCTGTATTGACGCCTCCATAAATGACGTCCTATAAAAGTATTTTTCCAATATTTTCCCCATGTAATATTAGTCCACATTCTTTCGTGAAGATAATAGAAAAGTATTTTTGCAAAAAACTCTACAAAAGCAATAATACTCGCATTTTCAATAGATTCTTGAAAAGTTTTATCCACATATCTGTTAAACACAATAAAACTAATAATAAATGTTGTTGCCGTAGCAATAAATCGCCAACTAACAGCTTTTGCTACACTACGCGAAGGACTGTCTTTTACAACGTATTCTATTTTTCTATCTCCTGATTTCATCCGTTTATAATTTGTTTGCCCTGATACCAGTTCATTAAGATTTCTATTTAACATAATATTTTTCTTTGTTTTTCTTCAAAAACATTGTCCCTTTTTCTTG
>JAYEOD010000342.1:0-2341 GCA_034722575.1 Bacteroidota bacterium
AGGGAAATCGCTTTTAAACTTGTAAAACTTTCCCTGCAATATCTGTGTATTCACCTTCAAAAATAAATGTATATGGTTCTAAATATAACCAGTACTTTTCACTAATATACTTTTCTGCTTTTATAACAGTATTCTTGTTACTCATATTTTCATTTTTTTTAAAAAAACCCCCTAAAGCAAATCCCAATTAAAACATAAAAAAACTCACAACTTATTACGGAAACATTGTTATTCACATTTTTTTGTTCTGTTCATTCTCTCGTCAAGAAAACACTTTGATTGTTCAATAAGACTCTTGGTATAATTCAGAATAAAATCTCCACTCTCCCATGCCAGTTCACTTAAGGTGAAGTCAACAGGATAATCCGGTATAACTCCTCGTCCCCAAGGAATAGAAGAGTCATTAATAGTATCAAAAACAACTTGTACCAAAGGAATTTGAATAACGATACCAGAATTTGGAAGGCTCAAATCGGCAAATTTATCTCCATTTATATGATAATAGGTCGAACCGGTTTCTCTTCCTACAATAACTCCTCTTTTGTATTTATGCACCAAAGCAGCAAAAACTGCGGACGCAGAAAATGATCTTTCGTTTGTAAGCACATACACTTTACCTTTAAAATTATTAACAGTATCAGGCTGTATGCCGCTACTATCAGGAATATAATAGAGACCCTCTTTACCTTTTACCGCATAATAATTTGGAAAGATATCATACGATTCCGGACCATAATTCAAACAATTGTTGAAAAACTGATATCCCTCCTTATTCTTTACTTTACATAAAACTTGCTGAGAAAATGATTGCTGAGCAATCAAAGCAAATAGCTTTTTTACATTTTTTTTATCACCACCATAATTATTTCTAACATCTATAATTAAATGCTCATACGAAGAGTCTGAAATATTTTTCACAAAACCCACTATTTTTTCTGTCTCTACTTCATTTAAATCAAATGTGCCTAAACCAATATAGGCTGTCTGATTTGATAGTTTTTCTAATTTAAAATTAGCCGTTTTTATTTTATTAGCTAAATAATATTTTCTCCATTTGGGTTGCAAATTTATACACGATCTACCATTCATTTTCTCACCTCTAAACCTCACTGTTTCTCCGTTTGCAAACGTCAAACTTAAATCACCTTTTTTTGATGCTTTTGGATGATAATAAAAATATCGAAGAACAAATAATGTAAGCAATTCAAAATCGGGATAGCTTTCAATATAGCCATCTGATTTAGTCTGATATAAGCTCAGAAATCTTTTCAACGAATCGGCTACAATACCATCCACCTCTAACACTTTTCTAGCCAAATAATTTTTATCATTTTCAATAGTTCTATTTACTACCAAACTGTCCTTTAGCCATCCAAAATTGATAGTAGGAATAAAAGTTTCTTTTGCAGTAGGAGTAGCATTTCTGGTAGGAAGATAACTCAAATGACTATCGCGAACTCTACTAATAATTCTAATCAATAGATGTGTAAAATCTGTAAAACTCATAGGTTGCTCAATAAGAGAAAGTGTATTTTTCACTAATATCTCAAAATCAGTAATTGAAATATAATCATACAAACCGGGATGCCCCTCTTTTAGAGCTTCTACGAATATTTTAAAATCCATCCCCATTTCTTCTACCGATAGCACCTCTTTTTGTTTATGTGCTTTAGGATTAATAAATGAAGTTTTTAAACCAAAAGCCGACATCGGATCTACTGTTTTTCCATTTTCAGAAATACTAATAGAAATTGCCGGTTCATGTATTTTGTAATAGACATAGCCAACACTACCTATCACCTCTCCCTTTGTAATCTTTTCTCCTGTTTTAAAAAATCTTTCAGGTCTCAATCCCTCGACGTATATTACTTTACCACTAATAGTTTTAATACCTACACACACAGAAACATATTTTGGATCAATAGATTCTGAGTTCCTATTAGCAAAAGCAGCTCTATCTTCCTTATCATTCAATGTATTTATTCCACAACTAACAGAGTGTTTTAATGTCTTATAATATTTATAACCAAAAAAAGTTATAACTCCATCTACAGGCGCAATAACCTCATCTCCTTCATGGCCACCAATAAAAAGTTGACCAAAGTTTAATTCTTTATCGATATATGCTTGTGGTTTAAAGAGAATATTTTCACCAGGTTGGCTTCCTTTTACAGGCCACTGCCAAGATATAGTTTGCGCTATACCTATATAACTAAACATCAAAAAACACAGTGAAACTAGTATAGTTTTCATTATTCGAATTATTTAATTACTACTTCATTGACTATTTTATGAAACAACTTCGGATTTTTTTCTAAAAAACTAATTATTTCTGAAAGTG
>JAYEOD010000343.1:0-2337 GCA_034722575.1 Bacteroidota bacterium
GTAAGTGGAGGAGAACCTCCGGGTATTATTTTAAAACGAGTAACAAAAGTACTCAATATTTTATCTTTACACAATACTATTTTGTTTTGAAAACTGATAGTTTTGTTTACGCGTGACAGATATAATAAAGTAAGAGATTTTTTTTCGTTTTTCCTAGTTATTTTTAAAAATGTTTGTTATACGATATTGAGTATGTATAACTACTCACATTTAAAGAAGCAAAGATGAGGTGTTTTTTTTAATTATTTATGGCAAATGTATATTCGCCGGTATAAAATCACCATTCGTAGGGATTTAATTATCATTTAACAATTATCCATTCCAATTAATAATTAACCATTAACAATCATCTAACCATGGGGTGATAGTCGCCTCTTATTCCTATTGGTTTTTTATTTCTGATATCGTGTACTATGGAGATACTTTGTCGGGCTTCTTGTACTCTAAAGCCGTTTCCTTTAAGTATTTCTTGATAGCTAACTGTGTGCAGGTCGGTAAAACCACCTGAGAATTCTATCTCTTTTCCATCTACTGTTATTGAGCGATATGTGGTGAGTCCGCTTTGTATTGCTTGCGGGGGGAGGTATTTACTATTAACGCTCATAAACCAACGTACGCGGGCTTTTTTAAGTTGTAAGAATCCGGCGGCGCGATCTTTTTCGTATAGGTGCACTATATTTTCTTTTGGTTCGCCAAAGATATAGCTAAGCATATCGAAAAAGTGTACTCCGATATTTGTTGCTATGCCGCCAGATTTTTCAGCGTCGCCTTTCCATGAGATATGATACCACTTTCCGCGTGATGTCAGGTATGTCAGGTCGATATCGTGCATTGTATCTTTTGGTTCGCTATCTATTTTTTTCTTTAGTGCTACTATTTCGGGATGCAATCGGAGTTGAAATATGGTATAGATTTTTTTCTCTCCTTCGTTTTCTATCTCTTGCAGTGCGTCGATATTCCACGGGTTAAGCACTACCGGCTTTTCGCAGATGGCATGACAGTTATTGCGCAGTGCCATACGGATATGTGCATCGTGCAGGTAGTTTGGCGAGCAGATACTAACATAATCTACAGGTTCTCCATTACGTCGTTTTTTATCTAAATGACGATCGAAACGTTCCGGTTCAGTAAAAAAATCGGCGTTAGGGAAATGGCTGTCGATAATTCCTACGCTATCGTTTTTATCGAGAGCGGCTACTAATTCGTTACCGGTCTCTTTAATGGCTTTCATATGGCGTGGGGCGATGTAGCCTGCGGCGCCTATTAGGGCAAAGTTGTGTCTCTTCATAAAGTTATTTTTTTTGTCCACAGATTACGCAGATTACACTGATTTTTTTTGTGCACCTGCGGTGCGGGGTATCGACTCCTTCGGAGCGATAAAGTTCAATTTAAGCAATGAACCAAATTTGCCACCATTAAAAAAGTAGTCAAATCGGCAGATTTGGCGGAGCCCAAAAAGAGCTACAATGCCTAAATTCACTACTAACCCGCTATGAACTATACATTTTGTTATGGGCTGGCTTTTCTTTTGTTCTATCTTTACAAACAAATTTTGTTTTAGTCATTTTCTTCGTAGTAATATGAATAATCAATTCCTTTCATAAACATTTCGCGGTCGTTGATTTTGTCAGTTAAAGCATTTTTCAAAAGATTTTTTAGAACATTGCTATTTGTAGGGCTTTGCATCATTGCATTCATATAATCTTTTTTACCTATTTTACTCCAATCTATAGATTTCTTCAGGCGCTTCTTCAGTATCAAATCCAACCATATTCGGGCACTTCTGCCGTTTCCTTCCATAAACGGGTGTGCAATGTTCATTTCTACATATTTATTCACTATTTCCCCAAATGTAGTTTCAGGCAGTACTTCTATTTGATTTAATGTTTCGCCCAAAAAGCGTGATACAGCAAACTGAAAACCACCTTTTGAAATATTTTTTTTCCTAATTTGTCCCGCAAAATCATACAAGCCACCAAACAAATAAGCATGAATTTGTTGCAAGCCGTTGGTTGTGCCAACTTCAACACTGTTAATAAACGAACTTTCAAACAAAGCATACGCTTTTGTTTTACTTTTTCCGTCTATGCTTGCATCATTATATGTAAACCATTCAATAAATCGGTTTGCTTTTTTGCTAGGAAACTCTTTACCCAATGCAATAATGCCGTTGTAATCCATCGTATCGGCTAAACGCTTTTTACCGTCTGGAGCAAGAAACCTCAACTGGGTAGTAGCACTAACCACTTGGCTATTTTCCTTTTTCAACTTGGCTTTAAGGTATTTCCAATAATTTCGAGTTTTTGTATAGTCGTTTTGATCAGTAAAAACAGCAAC
>JAYEOD010000344.1:0-2336 GCA_034722575.1 Bacteroidota bacterium
TAATGAAGATGGAAAGGAAGCTCTTCATAATTATACAGAAATAATAAAGCCAAAGAAAGTTAAACCTAAAAGCTTTATTGCTGAAAAAGAATTAATTGAAAATCCTATTGATTTTAATACAAAAAGTTTAAAAGAATTAAAAAAACAAATTAAAGATATGGGGTTGAAAGAGATCCCAAATAATAGGATTCAAGCTTTTAACATAGCTTTAACTAAAATCTTTAATAACCATAGGGAGTCACGAAGAAAGTTAAGTAATAAAGAATTTGATTCGCAGTATGATTGGAATACTACTATTTCAGATTGGATAGGTCGTGATAATGCAATTAATTTATATCGTAAATTAACAGGTAAAAATGATGTGTAATATTGACAAACAAACCGCTCAAAACTGGTACAACGAATTAATAGAAAAATAATATGGATCGCTACATTAACCAATTAATAGCCGATTTTAAATTGGTCGAAGAAAATCCTTTATCTAAAGAATTAGATTTTGGAAAACATACGAAGAATTCGAAAAGCAAATGCTTGAGATTGAAAGAGGTGAGCGTGTTTCGGCAAAAGAAAAAATTGGTGTTAGTTACGAAGAATTGCCCCCGGCAGATAGGATGTCTAACGAGCAGACACAAAAATTGATGGAGGCAATACTAAATGCATTATCTGCAAACGGAACAGATATATCTTTTCCGGGTAATGGTGTACCTGTAAAACTTGCTTATACCGAATTGCGTAAGCATTTTAAAGAAGGTTTTGATGTTATGCCAGGTTGGACACTCGATTTTTGTAGTGGATGGTGCCCTGATTGTCCTTTTGTCGATTATTGAGAAGTTAAAGACGATATATGGACCAAAGAAGAATTAGAAGCAAACCGTAGTAAATAGCTGAGTTTGGTCTTTAAAAACTTTAAAGTTAGATTTTTAGCAATTTTTACCCCGTTCTTAAGGGTAAAGTTGCTGAAAATCAGTGTTCCTTTTAGTCCCGAAGGCTTTCGGTAGGGGTATAACTGATTTTCAGATTTCTCGATTTTTCCCTTTTTAGGATCCTACTCATAGATAAATTTAATGTATAATGTTTTACTTATTTTTTTAACTGTAAATTAACCTATTGGCAATGAATAATTGAACCTATGTCTTTCAAACAAGTACAACAATTACGTAAAAATAGCGAACTCGACGAAGCATTAAAAATTGCGAGTGCCGATTTAGAAACTAATCCTAACGACGAGTGGAATAAACGCTCAATAATGTGGGTTTATTACGAATTTATGAAAATTGCTGTTAAGAAAAAGAAATCAAAAGATTTTCTCTTTCAGCTTAAAAATATTGCAAAATTAAACCTGCCGCCTAAGGAAAATATTGCATACGATAGCGTGGCGTGGACACTTGGAAAGTATTTATTTAAAAATAAACCATCAGAAATATTCCTTGACGAATCGTATAAAACAATACAGAATTTTCACTTTTCTAAACCTGCCGATTCATATTCATTTTTACTTAAAGCTTTTCGTAAACATGCCTATAAATGGGAAGTGTTTTATGATTTTGTGCAATGGTGGGGTGTAAATAATTTCCAGAAAAATGATTATGAGAATTTTGTTACCGAAGAGGGTAAAAAATTACCATCAAATGTTGAATTAGTTTATATCGCTTTATCAAAACACCTGCTGAAAAATCCAAATGATAATATGCAAACAATAATTGAGTTTTTGCCTGAAATAGAGTATGTGGCAAAAACTTATAAAAAAATGCAATATCCTCCCTATTACTATGCTAAATTATTATTGCTTGTGGGAGATAAAGGAAAATTCCTTGATGCATTTTTGCCTTTTGCAAGAAAGAAGCAACGCGATTTCTGGGTATGGAATCTATTAAGCGAAGTATATGATAAAAATTCGAACGAATATTTCTCTTGTTTGTGTAAGTCGTTAAGCTGTGGTGCTCCCGATAAATTTACAATTAACGTACGAGAAAAAATCGCTAATATATTTGTTAAACAAGAACTGTATTCCGAAGCAAAATACGAATATCAAAAAATTATTGAAACGCGTGATAATGAAGGCTGGCCATTGCGTGAAAAACATATGAAATGGCAAGAGTTACCGTGGTGGGAAGATACCCAAGTCAGCAGAAATAATATTGATATCTATAATAAAAACTTACACTTAGCTAAAAGTCTTTTATTTGCCAATACCGAAGAAGAAATTATTGCGGTGGAGTTCGTTAATGAAGATAAAAAAGTGTTCTCTTTTATTGCATCAAAACAAAAGTATGGTTTTACACATTATGGTAATTTCGATTTGAAGCCTATTGTTGGAAAAACATATAAAGTGCGTT
>JAYEOD010000345.1:0-2330 GCA_034722575.1 Bacteroidota bacterium
AAAATATTATGTTAAATAGAAATCTTAATGCACTGGTATCAGGGTAAACAAATTATAAACGGATGAAACGAGCCATACTAAAACTTTTAACACACACGACAATGATTATAATGGCGACTTCCATCCGACCGAAATATGAAATTATAAACGGATGAAACATTCATGACAATAAATTTTAACACACGAGAATGATTATAGTATGAATGTTCCTTTCTACAAATAAAAATTAAATTATAACGAATGAAACCAACATTATTAATTTTAGCTGCCGGAATGGGTAGTAGATATGGGGGATTAAAGCAGCTTGATGCTATTGGTCCTAATGGAGAAGCAATTATAGATTATTCTATTTATGATGCAATTGAAGCAGGATTTGGAAAAGTTGTTTTTGTTATCCGTAAAGAACTTGAAGAGGCTTTTGTTGATAGATTCGGTAAATTGCTCGATGGACGCATTGAGTATGAATTTGCGTATCAGGAGTTGGATATGCTTCCAAAAGGATATGAAGTGCCGGAAGGTAGGGTAAAACCTTGGGGGACAGCCCATGCAGTTTGGTGTGCTAAAAATATGATAGACGGACCTTTTGTAGTGATAAATGCCGATGATTTTTATGGAAAAGATGCTTACAAAGTGGTTGTTGATGCGCTAAAAAATCAACAAGACTATTTTATGGTGGCTTACTATATTAAAAATACTCTCTCTAAAAATGGTTGTGTCTCTCGTGGTGTTTGTCTCTCTGATGATAAAAATTATCTTGTTGATGTAACAGAAAGAACTAATATCCAAGGAAAAAATGGAGTGGTTGTTTTTAATGAAAATGAGCGAGAAACTGTTTTAGATGCAGAAGTATTGGTGTCGATGAATTTTTGGGGCTTTCAAAATAATTTCTTTTCGTGGATAGAAAAACAGATGGCAAGCTTCTTGGATGAAGGATTGAAAAAGGAAAAAAGCGAGTTTTATATCCCTACAGTTGTAAATACTTTAATAACTACAAATCAAGAAAAAGTAAAAGTACTTAGTTCTGACGCTAAATGGTTTGGTGTTACTTATAAAGAAGATAAAGCAGAAGTAGAAGAGAGTGTTAAGAAGCTTATTGCTGACGGAGAGTATCCTGAAAAACTTTGGAAGTAAAAAATACATTAACTATCCGAGAATTTGGTCTAAAATTCTTGGATAGTGTCCTGACTTGCCACCTTGTATAGTGTGAATTTAGCATTCGACCAGTCATCCTCAATCATGTAAGAATATTTGCTTATAAAATTTTTAATGGCATCACGTGATAAACTGTTTTGCAGTAATATATGCGATACATGATATTTTGTTATTAGCTGAACAGTCTCTTTTGGTGTAGCCTTATTATTGTCACCAAGGCAATAACGATCTGTGTAAAGAGCTAGTACCCTTGGTTTGGCAAACATTATAATTGCATCTTCTGATGTGTGTTCTCTAATATATTCGAAAGCTTCAATAGATTCTTTTTTTTGCGGACCTTTTAGTGTTTGGTTTTCAGTATGTAAAATATGAGAAAAAACATTTGCGTAAGAAACCATTACCAAACTTCCTAATAAAATTATCTTTATGCTGTTTTTTATATTATGAAATATATTTATGCTTTGTAAACCTCTAACAAGATAGATGAGGAGGAAAGGTATTATGGGGAAAAGCCATGCCAATTAATCTTACAGAAATTAGTATTCCTACCAAAATTGCAATGATTACATCTAGCCATATTGATTTGTTAATATTTTTCTTGAATAACCAAGTTGCCAGTATAAGCAAAAATGTAAATGGGAATTCTGACATGATTTCCATTTTCATATTAAGCGTCCATGGGTTGTAAACTACTATTATAACCAGAAAAAACACAATAAGATTGCTGAAATATTGTCTCAGAAATATGCTCATTATCAAGCCCAATAAAAACAAGAAAAAACTAACCCAAAGAGTGAGTGCGTGAATATCACCACCAAAAATCGCATATATCGGACTTAAAATAAGAGGGAATCCTATGAAATAGGCCGGCGGACCAAGTACAGCATTTTCCGGGTTGTATATATATGGTATTTCAGATTGTGGAATGTTATTAACAATATTTTCTGCTTGCATCAGATACATGGAAAAATCACCTCCCCAATCATGCGAATATTTTACATTAATAATGAATAAAGGTGATAATACAACAGCCATGAAAAAGATAAATAGATTTCTTGTGCTTAGTAACTTGTTTAATACTGTAATCATACTTACTTACTTAAATTTGTTAGGTATTGGTATAAGAGTTTAAGTTGTAACTTAATTATTTTTTGTGTTGGTATATCAAGTAATAAAAA
>JAYEOD010000346.1:0-2321 GCA_034722575.1 Bacteroidota bacterium
CAGGGCTTTTTTTTATTACTTTTGTTCAGAAAATAAATTTGTAATACAAATAATAATAAATGACTATTAACACTCTTCTATTTTTTAATATTGGCGCAGGAGAACTCTTTGTAGTTATAACAATACTATTTTTAATTTTTGGACCAAAAAAAATGCCTGAAATAGCACGAAAAATTGGTAAAACAATAAACTATATAAAACACGCCACCAACGACATCACTACAGAAATAACAAAAGAGACTGATAAGTATAAAGATATTATTGATGAACAAACCAAACCAATAAAAGATCAATACAACAAAGCAAAAAAAGATATTGACCGAGAGACTAAAAAATCTCAAAATGAGTTTACTATAAACGGGGAAGAAAACAAGAAAACCTCTGAAAATAAATTCGATTTAAAGGAAGAATAATTTCTCTTCCTTTAAATCGAATACAAACGCATGATATTAGTAATTAAATAATAAACCATGAATACCTATTTCACAAAAGCACTATTTTTTGTACTCCTGTTATTGTTATCTGTTAATGTATCGGCACAAAAGAAAAACCGACATTTACGTGCCGCCGACGAAGCATACAATAACAAACAATACTCTTTAGCAGTTGATAAATACAAAAAAGGGTATTCAAAAATAAAAAGCGACCGCAAAGAAAAAGCAAGAGTCTCCTTCCTTCTTGCTCAGTGCTATCGATATACAAATAATTACCGCAGAGCAAAAGCTTTTTACAAAAGAGCTTTACGGATGGATTATGCAAACCAAAATCCTGAAGCATTTCTTATTTATGCTGATATGTTACTAATTTCCGGAGAGTATGAAGACGCATTAGAAGCCTATCAAAAATATTCAGAGTACGTCCCCGACAATCCAAGCTCTTTGGTTGGTGTTGAATCATGCAAAATTGCTCCAACATGGTTAAAAAACCCTACGAATTTTGAAATAGATAAGTTTAATAAAATCAACTCTAAAAGCGATGACTTTGCTCCCGCTTACGCAGATGCATATTTTAGTTCGATAATATTTACCTCCAACCGCGAAGAAGCTACAGGTGACGAAGAAGACCCTTGGACAGGACAAAAATTTAGCGATCTTTTTTATGCTAAGCAAGATAGAAAAGGAGATTGGAGTACTCCTGCGTTAATCGACAAAAAAGAAAAAGTAAACACCACAGGAAACGAAGGGAAACCGGCTTTTAATAAGCTATATACAACAATGTATTTTACGCGTTGTCAAACAGATCCTGAAAAACCTTCCGGATGTCAAATATATAAAGCTACTCGTAGCGGAAAAAACTGGGGAACACCAAAAGAGATTCAATTTAGTAAAGACAGCACAGATGTATTTGGACACCCTACGATAAACAGCGATGAGACAATGATTATTTTTGCCTCCGATATCCCGGGAACATCAGGAGGAAAAGACCTATATTATGCCACACGCGAAAGTATATCCGACCCTTTCGAACGTCCTATTAATTTAGGAGAGCTCGTTAACACCGAAAAAGACGAAATGTTCCCATTCTTGCGTAACGACAGTACTCTATATTTTTCTTCTAATGGACATATTGGAATGGGAGGACTTGATATCTACAAGTCGGAACTAAAAAATGGTGTTTGGCAAACACCGGAAAATATGAAGTACCCAATCAACACTAATTACGACGATTTTTCTATCACAATACAACCTAATCGCGACGAAGGATTTTTCGCTTCAAACAGAAAAGGAGCTCGTGGTGGTGATGACATCTTCCACTTTCTTAATCCTCCTTTAGAATTTACACTCTCCGGAATTGTAAAAAACGAAAACTCTCTACAATTTGTAGAAAAAGCAGATGTGAAATTAATTGGCTCTGACGGCTCTTCTGTAAAAGCAATAACAGACCCGAAAGGTTTCTTTAGTTTTAGCCAAAGCCAGATAAAACCAAACACATCGTACGAAATAGTTATTGAAAAAGAGAACTACTTTAATAAAAAAGCAACCGAAAGTACTGTAGGAATCGAAAAGAGTCAGGAAATAGTAAGAAACCTTACCCTACAACCTATTCCCGACAAGCCTATTCTTTTACCGGAAATACTTTACGACTTAGGAAAATGGGAACTAAAATCTCAATATCAAGACTCTTTACAAGGATTAATAGAAACACTGGATGCCAACCAAACAATAATCGTAGAGCTTGCTGCCCACACCGATACCAGAGCATCTGACGAATTTAACGACATACTTTCTCAGAAACGTGCCGAATCGGTTGTTGACTACTTAATAAAAAGAGGTATCGATCCGGTTCGCTTGGTAGCAAAAGGATATGGCGAAAGAGTTCCT
>JAYEOD010000347.1:0-2320 GCA_034722575.1 Bacteroidota bacterium
GTATTTGCGCAGCATCAAAAGCCTGCATACTTTCTGTATAAGGAATTCTAAAATCTTTTCCGCCGGTAATTACTAATATTGGAGTATCCCAATTACCAACAAATTTATGAGGAGAATAATCGTAACTCTTAGGTTTATCCTTTTCCCAATACGCACCTCCTATATCATGATTCGGAAACCACAACTCTTCTGTAGTTCCATACCAGCTCTCGAAATTAAACATTCCACAATGCGAAATAAAAGTCTTAAAGCGACCATTATGATGTCCTGCTAAATAATACACAGAAAACCCGCCATAACTGGCGCCCACAGCACCAAGATTATTTTCGTCAACAAAATCCTCTTTAGCAACCTCATCGATAGCAGCTAAATAATCTTCCATATTTTGTCCACCGTAATCCTGACTAATCTGATCGTTCCACTCCTGTCCGAACGATGGCAAACCACGGCGGTTAGGAGCAACAATAATATAACCATTAGCAGCCATAATCTGGAAATTCCATCTATAAGAGAAAAACTGACTTACAGCACTCTGTGGTCCACCTTGGCAATAAAGCAATGCAGGATATTTTTTTGTTTTATCGAAATCAGGAGGATAAATTACCCACGTAAGCATTTTTTTACCATCAGTAGTCTCTATCCAACGCTTTTCAACATTACCCATTTCAAATTCATCAAGAATTTTTTTATTGGTAAACGTAAGCTGTGTCTCATTACCTTTTTTATCAATATTAAAAATCTCGGTAGGCATCGACATCGACATCTTTGTACCGACAATATTTTTTCCTGATAAAGCAAAAGAGGTATAATTATGCACCCCTTCAGTAACTTGCTCTATATCACCTTTTTTAATATTCAGTTTAAAAATTTGGTATGTAGCTTCAATACCCGAGATAAAATAAAGATTTTTGCTATTATCGCTCCATACAAAGTTAGAACTACTCTGATCGAATCCGGCACTAATATCATTAGTAGTTTTTGTCGCTATATCATAAATAATAATACGCTGTTTATCAGCCTCAAAACCCGGCGTTTTCATACTCCACCAAACAAGTTTTTTTCCATCAGGAGAAAAAACAGGCTCTTTATCATAACCATCAAAACCTTTAGCAGAGATATTTTCTGTATTACGAGACGCTAAATTATAAAGATAAATTTCTGAATCAGTACTTTCGGCATACTCTTTTCCTACAAGCTTTTTACAAGTATATGCTACTGTTTTACTATCAGGACTCCAGTTAATCTCTTCCATTCCGCCCCAAGGCTGCGAAGGAGAGTCATATCTCTCACCATCCATAATATCATTAACTTTACCAACAGAACCATCGCTATAATCAGCAATAAAAATATGGTTATAACTAGCATCCTCCCAATGATCCCAATGACGATACATCAAATCATCAATAATCAAAGCATTTGCTAAAGGTAAATCCTTATGGATATCATTGGCAGTTTTATCGACTTTTACACTTTTAATAAAAAGAATTTTAGTCATATCAGGAGAGTATTTAAAACCTGTAATCCCGCCCTCGATATTTGTAATTTGCTTTTTATTTGTTCCATTAGTATTCATCTCCCACATCTGCAAAGAGCCACCCTCAGCAGAAATAAAAGCTATTTTCTCTCCATCAGGACGCCATACAGCATTAAACTCAGATCCCTGAAAAGAAGATATTTTTCGAGGAGACTCAGCAGCCTCTTCTAAAATATACAAATCTCTGTTACCGGAATTCTTTTGAAGCTCATATTTAGAAATACCATATAAAATAGTATTTGAGGTTGGAGAGACCTGCAAACCACTAACACGACCCATCTTCCACATTTTTTCGGGAGTTAACACCTCCTGTGCCGACAAGTGCATCATCCCGAAAAGGAAAACACCTGAAATTAAATATCTCACAAATTTCATAATATAATTTTTGTTATTATTTTCGAGCTAAGGTAAAAAAGATTATGCGGTTTAAAATATTTATTTAAATTTAACCGAGCAAAACCAAATAAAATCAGTTAAAAACATCTTTTTCCCGATTTATAAAGAGAAAAAAATATCCAATACTTAACCTGATTAATTCACAAATTAAAATTTAGCTTAAATAATGGTTTCAAAAATTTATATACAGTCATTAATTTGCAGATTTTTTTGTTTTCACCTGATTTACGGTTGAAAAGCTAAATCTCAGGACATGATTTTACCATTCAACATTGGAGATCAAACTTTTGGGGACTATAAATTAATTTCGATATATAAAAGAACGGATAATTTTCCTGTGTGACGGCAAAAAACAATAGTTTATGAATAATGCAGGTTAAATAGTGAAGT
>JAYEOD010000348.1:0-2316 GCA_034722575.1 Bacteroidota bacterium
GCCTTACCGCTGCATTTTCGTCATTATAATAATAAACAGAAACCTTTGATACATTCTTTTCATTTATAATATACTTTTTGCTTTTAAAATAGTTTTTCAATAATTCATAATCATACCCTTTATTTATCAAGTCCTTAACAATACTTTTTAAATCTCTATCTACGATAGTTTTCCAATCTTTCAAGGCTTTATTTAATGTAATAAGTTTAATAAATCTCAAATTCACCCTTCCATAAACAGTCTCTTTATGAAGAGGTTTACGAATAGCCCAGGCATCACCTTTAATCTGTTTTTCAAACTCTTTTTTTAAACCACCATTATGGTTACTCCATTTCTGATAACGGTTAGTAGTTTTATTAATCACTCTTATATTTTGCTTAAAACTTACAACAATCTCTTTCAAACTATTTTTTGTATCCACAGTAAATGAGCCCCATGGTTTCAAAAATTCTTTTGCTACTGTTCGAGTCACATAAACTTTTTTACCGTTTTCATATTGGTAAAATTGTTTATCCTCGAGTTGTCGAAGCTTATTCCTTAAATCATATCGCTCACCCCTATCTCTTGCATGTTTATTACTCAAATAATTAATATGATTACGGCTAGCACAAGCTACAATTAAAGCATCCATAGCATGGTGACGGTGATCGATTCTTTTTTTATTAAAACCTTTATCTATTTCAGGTGGTACTTGCACCCTAAAAAATTGTTTTCCATCTTTATTATCATCATAACCGTAGAAATTAGAATTAGTAATTTCATTTAATCGCTTAAATCGAGGTGACACTAATTCATTCCAAATATCATTTAAACCCCAATCTTGTTTTAAAATACTTGTTGCGCTACCTGTTATAGCAATTAAATTTTTGGAAGTTGTTTCTTGTTCATCTTTTTCTCTTACAATATTACTCAACAAGTTTTTTATCACCTTACTAATGTATCTAGTATCATTTAACTGACGCTCAATAAACTTTTCAGGAATTTCTTCACTTAAAAGAATAGTTGATTTTTTTGATCCCTTTTTATAATGATACGAGACATGTTTTTCATAATCCTCTTTAGAGAGAACCGTTACATTTCTTCCTTCAGAAAGATCTACTTTTTCGCCTCCGTGTTTCAATATAAACTCATAACCAGTTTGGTTATCTTTTAACTTATTCACTTCTGCCTCACATATTACTTTATTCGACAATGAATTATCAAAATAACGCGATTGAGGTAATACATGTTCTATTTCATAATCAGATGTAAATAATCCACTTAACGGAATAATTGCTCCGGTATAAGGAGATAAATACTTCTGATCCATCCATAATTTATATTTTTCTATTTCTTTAGATGTAGGCTCAGAAGTTTTTGAAATTTTTTCTATTTCATCGGGTAAATCATTAGCATTATTTAATACTCCCTCCTCATATATTTTTAATATTTCCTGTTGACTTGGCGAATAAGGAATTACATTTTCTACACCTTGATTTTTAAGCTCACGTAAAATATTTTTTATTCTTTGATTAGTATTTTGATTTTTAAAATTATTTTCTGTAATCTGTTTGCGTATACCTGCAGGATTTTTCATATCTCTACCCAATTCCACATGTATTTCATCAAAATATTTTTCATTACCATTTCCATAAAACTTCCAAATATCTTTTACAACTCTTAACGTTTCATTTACCACTTGCTCAACAATAGGATTCCGTAATGAATGTTGTTTTAAAAATTCTATTTTTTCAGGGACTTCCCAATACTTAATATCACCCTCTTCAGCATGCCTATCATACACAATATAACTAGTCAACCATAAAGGCAATGCCCTAAAATCATGAATATACTTAAGATTAATTGCTTTCTCCCGAACTCTTCTCCCTATTTTTTCATCTACCTCTCCATCAATAATTTTACTTATCCTCTCCTTCGTTTCAGTCCTAATACCATCTTCCGACCAATATTTTCCCATCCTCATTAATGGGAGCAATTTTTTAATTGCTTTTTCAGAATACGCACCATAATCTTTTACAAACGGAGGCATCTTTTTAAATTCACGTCGTACCTCGATAGGTATTTTTAATTTAAAGTTATCGCTTTCAAGCATCCTTTCAAGTTCCTTTTTATCAGAAATAGAATAAAGTATATGCCATAATTTTTTTTCATTATCATTGGATAAAAAGGACTGCCAGTCGAATGATTTTACTTTAGAAATTTTTGCTATTAAAGCTGCTCTTGTTTCATTACAAGGATACTTTTTTTCTTCAACAAAATTCCAGCGATAATATTTCTCTGATAATTTTTTACCGTTTTCATCTTTAAAATACGCCA
>JAYEOD010000349.1:0-2297 GCA_034722575.1 Bacteroidota bacterium
CCCAACATCAATTCAAGAGTAAAATCTTTAGACGGAACAATAGAGATGCACAGCAAACCTAAACAGGGGTTTTTTATTAAATTAACTATACCACAATGAGCCATAAAATAAAGATATTTCTTGTAGATGATCATAACCTATTTAGAGAGGGATTAAAATTTCTACTTTCAGCCGATAAACTTATTTCAGAAATTCATGAAGCAGAAAATGGTCATGATTTCTTAAAAAAAGTATTGAACGTAAAGCCCGATATTATTCTTATGGATATTGAAATGCCTATAATAAATGGGATTGAAGCCACTAAAAAAACTTTAAAACTATTTCCGGAAGCAAAAATAGTTGCCCTATCAATGCATGCTAATGAGAATTACTATTCAGAAATGATAGACGCCGGAGCAAAAGGGTTTCTTTTAAAAAACTCAAAATTCGACGATGTTAAAAAGGCTATTGCCGATGTATATGAAGGCAAAAACTATTTCTCTCCGGAAATTTTACAAGCCATTGTAAAAAACCTGAATAAAAAAAAAGATAAAAAAAAGAATACCGACTTAACAAATAGAGAGATAGAGATACTTTACAATATCTGCAAAGGTTCTTCGAACCACGAAATAGCAATCTTATTATCGATTAGCAAACGTACTGTTGACAAACACAGAGAGAATATTCTTTTAAAAACACAATCTAAAAACACCGCAGGATTAGTTATCTATGCTATAAAAAACGGAATTTTCGAAGTGTAATCACAAAAGGGAGGGCTCCGGCTATAATTTATTTTTAATATCACTATTATTTTAGTTACCCACGTACTGCGACAAGCAATGCGATTGGTTGATAATGTAATATTTATGAATCTTGGAGAAATTATTGAACAAGGAGACCCTAACAATCTCTTTAACAACCCAAAAAGCAAACAACTAAAAGAGTATATGATAGAAGGAAATTAACAATTTACAAGCTCCCAAAATTAATGTTTAAGCATACTAATACGTTTAAATACGTATCTCTCAAATTACGTGTTTAAACTAAAAAATAGATCTCTATAATAGAATATTTTTGATCTAAATATTAATCGAAAATATTCTATTATGTTAATACCTTTTTTAATACCTTTTATCATAGCAATGTTTCTTGCCATAAATATGGGAGGAAGCGGTACCGCACCCGCTTTTTCGGCTGCATACGGTGCCAACATACTCAATAAAGGTATGATTCCCGCACTATTCGGGATAATGGTATTTATTGGTGCAATTGTTGGCGGAAAAGAGACTGCAAAAACAATAGGAAAAGGGCTACTCGATCCCGAACTAATGAGCTTTACAATAGTGTCGATAATACTCTTATCAGTCTCTATTTCTTTATTAATAGCCAACTTATTTGGTATTCCACAATCTACAAGTCAAGCAACAGTAATGGCGGTAATAGCACCTGCTATCTATTTTGAATCATTAAATAGCAACAAACTACTATTTGAAATTATACCTACCTGGTTCATATTACCAATAGTATCGTTTTTATTAACTTTCTTGATTGGGAAATACATCTATAAACCCATCCGAAAAAAAGGATATACTATTTCTAAAAAAGTAAATGAAAACTATCTCCTTAAAGGATTGATAGTAGTAATGTCGTTATATGTTGCTTTCTCTATTGGAACAAATAATGTTGCAAATGCAGTTGGTCCTTTATCTACAATGGCTGCTAATGAGCTAAATATTTCTAGCGAAAATTTTATCCACGTAATGATACTTGCTACTTTAATTGTCGCCCCAAGTTTTGGTATAGGGAGCTCCTTTTTCGGTCATAAAATAGTTGAAAAAACAGGTAAAGAAATTGTATTGTTTGGTAGAATTGAAGCCGTAATCATCTCTTTTATTTCAGCAAGTTTACTGCTAACCGCATCATTAATAAAAGGAATTCCAACATCGCTAGTACAACTAAATGTAGCTGCAATACTAGGTATTGGAGTAGCTAAATTAGGATTTAAAAATATTTTTAGAAAAACCGAAGTAAATAAATTCTTCGTGATGTGGATTTTTGCTCCACTTATTTCATTTTTATTATCGTTGTTTTTAACCTATTTAGCCGATCAATTCGATCTACTTAATCTTTAATGCTTTCAATCCTAACTTATCAAACAAATACCTCAACAAGTAAAAAATCTATATCATTTTATATTTTTTTTGATTATAATGCACCATTATCGAAAAAAAATCTGTCTTGCGTGTAGATTATTTTATTCAGATTAGCTGATATTATCAATAAAAGAGTTTATAATATTCCTGAAAAGCTGAATTAAT
>JAYEOD010000350.1:0-11817 GCA_034722575.1 Bacteroidota bacterium
TGAGGTTGAGATTGAGGTTGAGGTTGAGGTTGAGGTTGAGGTTAATCGATGATTGAGTAGCTATAACAACATTCTCAATTTAAAATAAAAATAGAGTTAAATATTTATCCTACCAAATCAGCCTTAGGATATTGCTAAAATAACTCCCTATCATTTATTAATCATCTCAGATAGAAAAATTTATAGAAAAACGCTTTTTTAAGTGATAAATAAGTCGCACTTTTGCAGTCTTAATAAAAAAGAATAATAATAATTTAATTACAAAAGATTATGCCAACTAGAATCAGACTGCAAAGACGTGGTAAAAAGAAAAGCGCATTTTATCACATTGTAATCGCGGATGGTCGTGCACCACGAGACGGAAAAAGTATCGAAAAAATTGGCACGTATAATCCGATTACAAATCCTGCTGAAATCAAAATCAATTTTGACAAAGCATTAGGATGGTTAGAAAACGGAGCTCAACCAACAAACACTGTTAGAACAATTTTATCTCATGAAGGTATTCTTCATAAGCATCACCTAAACAAAGGTGTTAAAAAAGGTGCTTTAACACAGGAACAAGCTGACGCTAAGTTCAAAGTGTGGATGGAAGAGAAAGAGAATAAAAAATTATCTTCAAGCGATAGTATTAAAAACGCAATTATAGAAGAAGGCAAAGCTCGTCTTTCAAAAGAGAAAGAAATAAACGAGAAACGTACTGATGCTATAAAAAAGCGTAAAGACGACAAGAGAGCTGAAGTTGAAGCAAAAGCAAAAGCTGCTGTTGAACAAGCAAAAGCTGACTTGGAAGCAAAAGCGGATAGTGAAGAAAAAAAGACTGAAGAATAGTCCTTTTAAAAATATTTGTATTAAAGGTTGGGAATCAGAAATGATTTCCAACCTTTTTTTTTCTTAAAAAACTTATTATTTTTGATTGATAATTTTAGTTTCATAATACCAATTGAATTTTAAGATGGTCGACATAAATTCAAAATATTTTTCTGTTTTACAATCTTCAAATTTTAAGCGCAGTAAAACCGAAAAAGATGAAGGATTTATCGAGTGTTTTTATGTTCAATTAGTATAACACAACCCAACAACATGGACTTAACAAACTTTATAAACATAGGCGTTATACGAAAAACACATGGCACACAAGGAGAAGTGCAAGTATTATTTAACATTGACGATCCGGAAACAATATTAAATAAACGCACTCTATTCGTCTTACTAGAGCCAAATAAAGTACCTTTTTTTATTAAAGAATTCTCTTTCCTTCCACCGGAACAGGCATATATTAAATTTGAAGATATCGACACAAACAAAATAGCTAAAACGCTTGTAGGATGCGAAATATTACTACCAAAAGAGATGTTACCGAAAAACGAAGGCGCACTCTATCAAGAGATAACAGGATACAAAGTCATTGACAAAGCAAAAGGTTATATTGGCTATATTAAAGAGATATTAAAATATCCATCGCAAGATTTACTTCAGGTGATTTATAACGAAAAAGAGATATTAATCCCTATTTCGGAAGAGTTTGTTTTAGATATAAATCACGATGAAAAAACTATATATATTACCACGCCCGATGGGTTGATTGATTTGTATTTATAATTAGTGTTTGTCCACAATGTCCGCTCTCTTCGTTATTCTTGTATTAAAAAACAGTCATTTACTACAGTAAACTCCTGATTTTTAAGACTGCGAAAGCCTCGACAGCGAACATTCTGAACCAAACACTTGACTTTATAAACAGACTCTAATTATGGATTTTCGGTTTAAGCAATTTGTAGTAGAACACAGCAACAGCACTATGAAAGTAGGCACAGATGCTGTTTTGTTAGGGAGTTGGTTTAATAATTCATCAGCATTGCGCATTATGGATATAGGATGTGGAAGCGGTATTATTTCATTAATTGCAGCACAACGCAGTAATGCTACCATCGACGCTATTGATATTCATAAAGAATCGGTTGCTGAAGCCGAAAAGAATTTTAATAACAGTTTATGGAAAAAGAGACTCTCTGCACATAATTTCTCTCTACAAGAGTTCTGCAAAAAATCTCAAAATAAATACGATCACATTTTAAGTAATCCTCCTTTTTTTAAAAACGCCTTAAAATCGCCTGATACAAAACGGAATTTAGCGCGTCATAACGACACACTCTCTTTCGAGGATTTTGTTATATACTCGAAACTACTTTCAGCGCCAAATGCTTTACTGAGTGTAATACTACCAAGTAACGAAGGCAAAACTTTTAGATCTATAGCTGCTCAAAATGGGTATCACTTACGTAGATTAACCAGTATATTTCCAACAGTAAAGAAAAAATCTAATAGAGTTTTAATGGAATTCACTCTTTCGAAAGAGATTCAATCGCCAATTATCGCAGATTTTTATATCCGCGATAATGCAAATAACTATTCGGGAGAATACCAACAAATGACTAAAGAGTTCTATTTAAACTTCTAATGCCAAACAAAAATTAAAACGACTACAAAAAAGCTAACGAATATAAAATCAAAAACATTAAAAAAATAAATTTTATATAACATTATCATTTTCTATTTTCGCAAAAAAACAATCTTATGCTAAACAAAATTGAAACAGAAGAGCAGTATAAAGAAGCTGTAAAGAGAATTGAAGAGCTGGATGGCGCACCGGAAGGCTCACCGGAAGACAAAGAGTTACAAGAAATTTTTAATCTTGTTGAAGAGTATGAAGACAACGCTACTTATCAGCCATCTTTATTTTCGTTACAAAAGAAAATGGATAAGTATAGCGATAAAGAGATTATAGTATATCAAAAAATGGCGAATCAATATATTGATTACAGCAAAAAATTAAAAGCCGGTGAAAAAGCTAAAAAGCCAAAATTCGATAAAGAGCTTATTGCAGGTATGAGAGAGTGGGCTATTTTAACACAAGACATTGCTCGTTTAGAAAAAGAAAATAAGTAAAATTTATAATCTAAAAAAAACCGGATTGCAATGATGCAACCCGGTTTTTTAATTATTTCTTCTTACACCAATTGAACATCAAAATACCCGATAAACCCTTCATCTTTTCCAGTTTTACCACACTTCAAATTTGAAGATTGTAAAACAGAAAAATATTTTGAATTTATGTCGGCCATTTCAAGATTCAATTGGTATTACTCTTTTTAAGAGATGGTTTTTCGTTAAAAACATAAATCAGTCTGAATGTAATTAAATTATTATACTGCTTTCGCGACCACTCTTCGTTACTTGATGGCGGAGTAAAAACTCTTTCCCGAATATTTTTCAATGAATAAGAGTATTGTATATTCATCTTCAATTTATCAATAAGTCGGAAACGGATATCAAATTTCCATAACAGATCATTTTTATTAAACTTTACCTGATCGGTATAAGGAGTTGTTGCTCCGCTATTTTCCTCTTCGTCGGCACTCAGCAAGCGAGCCCAAGCGAGACCCGTTCCTACGGTAATAATATCTCTATCGGTATAATGAATCATAACAGGAATCTCCACATAATTCAGTTTTAAACTATACTCTCCCGAATATATAGAGTCAGAGTATTGTGTTTTTTGATAAGCTCCTTTTTGACTAAAACTATTTTCTAGCGAAAGCGAAAAATTATTTCCGATAGGAACTATTGCTGCCACACCTACATTCCAGCCTAATTTTCTAAAACCAAAAACCTCATCGCCATCAACCTGCGACAAGTTAGTCCCTCCTATTATCGCACCTTTTATTTTCTGTGCCGAAACATTAAATACCCCCATACAAAATACAAGAGTTATAATAAGAACAAATTTCTTCTTCATATATCTATTTTTATAATAAAACCAAAAACATCACGTCAAGACACAAAAGTTTATATTGAAATACAACTTTGCTACTTTGTGTAACACCATTTTTTTTAAATCAAAGTCGAATTTACTAACGATAATTAAACACAAAAATTATATGTTTTTTGCTAATAAAAAGACTTTGGCATCAAATATTTTTCAATGTAAGCTGTATTCTTTTTCTAGCGATATCAACATCTAATACTTTCACTCTCAATTTTTGATTAAGCTTTATTACCTCACTAGGATTTTTAATAAACTTATCAGCCAACTGACTAATATGAATCAAACCATCTTGATGCACTCCTAAATCGACAAAAGCACCAAAATCAGTAACATTAGTCACAATAGCAGGAAGAATCATACCGGATTTTATATCTTCGATACTATTAACTCCCTTTGCAAAAGTAAACATTTCAAACTGATCTCTTGGGTCACGACCTGGTTTACTCAACTCCTTAACAATATCTTGCAGAGTAGGCATACCCACTTTATCAGTAATAAAATTATTCAAATCGAGTCTCTTTCTCATTTCATCGCTCGAAAGTAAATCAAGAATAGTAGTCTTTAACGACTCAGCCATTTTTTTTACTACTGCATAACTCTCGGGATGGACGGCACTGGCATCGAGAGGATTTTTAGCATTTTGTACCTTTAAAAATCCTGCTGCCTGCTCAAAAGCCTTATCGCCAAACCGTTGTACTTTCAATAAATCGCGACGCGCCTTAAACACGCCTTTTTCTTTTCTGTACTTAATAATATTTTCTGCCAATGTAGGGCCAATTCCCGATACATAAGTAAGAATTTGTTTACTGGCAGTATTTACATCTACACCAACAGCATTTACACAACTAACCACAGTATCGGTAAGAGATTGCGTCAAAGCCTTTTGGTTTACATCATGCTGATACTGTCCAACGCCAATAGATTTCGGATCTATTTTCACTAATTCGGCTAAAGGATCCATTAATCTTCGGCCAATCGACACAGCACCACGCACAGTAATATCATACTCGGGAAACTCCTCGCGCGCCACAGAAGAGGCGGAATAAATTGAAGCCCCATTTTCATTTACCATGATGGCTAACACATCTCTATCGAATTTTACTTTTGAGATAAAATTTTCAGTCTCACGACCGGCAGTACCATTTCCAATAGCAATAGCTTCTATATTGTAGGTATTAACAAGATGATGGATTTTTTTTGCAGCCATTTTCACATCCCTTTGCGGAGGATGAGGATAGATATTTTCGTTATATAATAGGTTTCCATTTTTATCGAGACAAACGACTTTACAGCCCGAACGAAATCCCGGGTCGATAGCAAGGATATTTTTTTCTCCTAATGGCGGTGCCAGCAGCAGTTGACGGGCGTTTTTTGCAAATACATCAATAGCTTTTGTATCGGCAATATCTTTTAAATGGGCTCTAACTTCATTTTCGAGCGAAGGATGTAACAGTCGCGAGTACGCATCGGCAATAGCTTTTACCACCTGCTGTTGAGTCATATTTTTTTCAAGATAAAAGGAAGATATTTCGCTATAAGCATCCTCTTCGGGAACATGTATTTTTAATTTTAATACGTCCTCATTCTCACCGCGAAACAAAGCTAGGATACGGTGCGAAGGAATACCACTAATCTGCTCTTGATAATCGAAATACATATCATACTTCACTCCTTCCTCGGCTTTTTTCTTTACTACTTTAGATAATAAAATCGCCTCTTCAAAATACAACTCACGCAAAGCGGTACGTATTTCTAATGTCTCACTAATCCATTCTGCGATAATATCTCTAGCCCCGGAAAGAGCATCCTCAGTAGTTTCAACACCCTTTTCCTCATCAATAAAATCGGACGCCTCTACATCGGGAGCGGTAAGATTTTTAGATATCAACAACATAGCCAGAGGCTCCAACCCCTTTTCGCGGGCAATGGAGGCACGCGTTTTACGCTTTTGTTTATATGGCAGATATAAATCTTCGAGATGAGCAAGAGAATCTGCATCAAGAATTTTTTTCTTTAATTCATCAGTAAGTTTTCCCTGCTCTTCTATTGATGATAAGATAGATTTTCTGCGTTTATCAAGCTCTTTAAGTTGCTCTAGTCTATCACGTATTTCAGTAACAGCAACCTCATCTAAACTACCTGTTGACTCTTTTCTATAACGCGATATAAAAGGTACTGTGCTACCTTGCTCAAAAAGCTTTATTGTATTTTCGGCTTGCGAAACACGTATTCCAAGCTCTTTAGCAATTATTGCACTATAATTTTTTTCCTTCATTATTCTCTTCTTGGATTCGTGCTACAAACATACGATTTTCGGAACAAACTGTAAGTTCTAATTCTGTAACACAAGCAAAATAATTCTGTAATAATGTAAGGAAACGTTTTGCCTGATATTTTTGCGGAGTAGTAGCTATAATCTTATTAAAGATCAGCATCCCGCAAGGGCTACACATCGATTTCAAATTTTCAACAAACTCTTCACCTTCAAATTTTTCAGGTATATCAACATTTATATAGAGATCTGTAATAATTAAATCGTACTGTTGCTGATTGTTTTGCACAAAAGTAAAAGCATCATCAATAAAAATTTCATCAGCAGCTTTAATACCTTCGGGGAAATGCTCTTTAGCGACATTAATAATTTCATTATCCAGCTCAACACCGTGAATAACACCTTTAAAATTGCACTTTTTACGCAACAAGCTAGCGGCACTACCGGCAGCATAACCAAGTATCAAAACTTTTTTTATTGGCTGATCAGTAATTTTTATTTTTTGAAATGCCTCATCAAAAGCATCGTATAAAACGCCAAAAGAGTAATTTGCGTCGTCAACATTCAATGTTTTACGTCCATCAATCCATGTTACTTCTATATCGCCATTAATCTCACTCCCCGTATTATAAACCACTATCTCGGCAAAAAAAGAGAGTATTTTCTTAAAAAAATTAATCATAATTTATGTGCTACTAAATTTATGACGAAGATAGAAACATATAACGATTTGAAAAGATAATCAACATTATTGTATCAACACTTTTACCTGTACAGATTTTTTTTCGTTATAAATTTTTAAAATATAAAGTCCCTTTTGATATCCTAATAAGTCGATCTCAAATTTTGACACTCCATTATAAGAGGCTTTTTTTGTATCACTTAAGATAGTTTGTCCAACAACATCATTAATCTCAACAAAAAAGTCATTATGCCAATTTTCGATATCAACATGCAACAACCCTTTGGAAGGTATCGGGTAAACCGAAACACCTTGTTTCTTCAACTCTTCAATTCCATCATTACCATCACATTCGGCATAACTAAAAAGAGCAGTAATATTACCTGCACTAACACATGTTAAAATATCGCTATATTTTACATTAACATCTACACAATACTCCTGAATATCGAAAGAGATTCCTGTTGTACCAATTTCTCTGGTTTGATCATCATATCCATCGCTCCACAGGTAAGAATAAAATCCAACACCCGCATTACCGGCATCAAGAGTAACAGTATCAAAAACACAAATCGAAATAGTATTTTCGACAGAGTTATAACCTTCGGGTGCTAAATCTACAACAGGAAGCGGATATACCGAAACCGCGACATCACTACTTGCAACATTGTACCCATCCTCAACAATGACAGTATAAACAGACGATATCTCCGGAATTATCTCCATTTCAATACTATTTGATACAATATTACCTTCTTCATCTTTCCATGTATATGAATATTCACCGGAGCCACCACTAGCCATAGCTATAAGTTGAGTAGTATCTCCAAAGCATAATTCGGGCTTTACTGCATACGAACTTATCACACTAAGAGCACCACCGGTTAAAGAGACATTAACCATATCTGTTTCACTTACACAAGCTTTATCATCAGTAATATACAGTAAAAAATTAACATCCTCTTCTAATACTATTGTCGAAGGATTTGGCACGTCATCCTGCAAAAGAAACTCCGCATTATTCCATTTGTAATAATATTGACCTGAGCCACTACTTGCAGAGCCTTGCAATTGCGTATCAGTACCATAAGAAATAATAATATCCTCGCCGGCGCAGGCAATAGGCAAAGGATTAACAGTTATTGTAAACTCTGCATCAACAGAATTATAACCATCATTAACAGTCACAAAATAGGTTGTTGTAACTTCCGGCACAACCGTAGGGTTATACAATTCGGAAGAAAAGCCTGCCGGAACAGAGCTCCACGAGTAAGTATAATCACCTGATCCGCCCGAAGCTTGCGCTTTAATAGTTACAGCTTCTCCGCAACAAATTTCGTCAATATCGGCAGTAATAGTAGCAGACACTGTACCACCGGTAACAATAACAGTAGTGTTATCTTTCGAAAAACAACCTGTATTAATATTAGTAGCTGTTAATTCATACTCGGTAGTAGTAACAAGATTTACTGTAGTTGGATTTATAATTGTAGCATCGAGCAAAAACTCTTCGGGCTGCCAGAGAAAAGAGAAGTCTGACAGATTACCATCCACAGAGCCATCTAATTGAGTATTTGTTCCAAAAGGAATAGAGATATTATCTCCGGCATCGATAACAGGCTGCAGATTAACAATAACAGTAAACTCAGCATCAACAATATTATAACCATCGTTAACAGCAACAAAATAAGTTGTTGTTACAGTAGGAATAACCGTAGGGTTACTTATTTCGGAAGAAAAACCGACAGGATCGGAGCTCCACAAATAGGTATAATCTCCCGAGCCACCGGAAGCTTCAGCATTAAGATGAACCTCTTCTCCAAGACAAATCTCATTATAATCGGCAGTAATAATAGTAGCTAAGGCATCTCCTGTTACAGTAACCAAAGTAGCATCCGTACTAACGCAATCGGTATCGATATTTGTAACCGTAAGTTCAAATTCAGTAGTTACCTCAAGATTTACAGTAGTTGGATTTATAATAGTAGCATCAAGCAAAAGCTCTTCGGGCTGCCATAAGTAAGAAAAATCTGTTGGACTACCATTTACAGAGCCGTTTAATTGAGTAGATGTACCAAAGGGTATTTCTGTATCATCTCCGGCACTCATTTCGGGAAGTGGATTAATAACAACATCCATCATAATAGGACTACTATCGAGACCATTAACAGTAATAATTAAGGTATATTCCCCACTATAATCCAATGTAACGTCAGTAATAGTAATATTTTGTTGATTTGATGAGAAATTATTGGGGCCTGTCCATGAGTATTCTGCATCGTCAACTGAAGCAGCCATTAGTTCTAAAACACCCCCTTCACAAACCGGAGAGTTAGAGCTTATTTGAGGAGGCAAAATACTACAATCTGTAGAGCCAGTTCCACCTGTTTGAGAGAAATTAATATTACAAGCCTGATTAGAAAAATTCGTAATCATTAAGATATAATACTCTCCGCTGACAGCGCCATCTATAATACAAGTTTCGGTAGAAGAGATTGAATAACTACAACAGACAACATGATTTTCATCTAATCCGTATGGGCAAGGATCTGTAGGGTTTGTAAATGGTCCCCAGCAAATAAAATCTATATCATGCGAAGGGGTTGAAAACATATCGATAATAAGATCTCCGGAATTATCGATAAGCAAATGATACCAAACCGGATTAGGTTGATTGGTTAAACAATCATAATCAGGGCCATCCTCGGCAGGAGGAGCATTAACAGAAGCCGGGAAAGTATAATTTGTTCCTGTACAAAATGGTTCCGACTCAATACAAGTAGCACTTTGAGAAAAAACATCAGGCAGCCATACCACAAGCAAGAGCGCTACAGCGAACCGTTTTAAGTTTAGCATAGTAATAATTAGTTAGTTAGACTATGCTAAGATAAAAAAAATACTCTACACTAAAAAATCAAGTCCCCTATTATCTTACCAAAATAACCTGTCCTTTTCTTGATATCTCCTTTTGGTTTTGTTTTTCATCAATAATAGTAAACGACATTACATAAGCATACGCCCCTTTAGCACAATTCTCCCCATTATATGTCCCATTCCAGGAGTTATTCATATCCTCAGAAGAGAATACTTCTTGTCCCCATCTGTTATAAACAAACAACTTATAATCATTAATTCCTTCGATATGACTAGCTATTGTAAATTTTTTATTTTTTTCGATAGCGGAAGAGGGTTTAAAGGCAGTAGGAATGCTTAGTTTAACAATTACCACATCAACTTCTGTACTTTTTTTACAACACTTATCATTCTCTACTTCAACAATAAAAGTTCCTTCCTCAGCAGCTATCTCTATTCTCTCTTCGGATCCGGAGAGTTGCCATGCATAACCATAAAACTCACCCGGATCGAGCAGAGTTGAAGCATTTGGCAATAGATATTTTGTAGCACCCAAATCAGGCTCCGGCAACGAATCTATTGTAACTAGGCGTTCATACTCATATGAATCTCCTGCATCATCTTTTAATGTCAATGAAACAGTATAATTACCCGGTTCAGAAAAAACATGAATAGGATTCTCAAGATCGCTTAAATCGGAAGTACCTGAAGCGTCATCAAAATCCCAAATAATTTCAGTACTATTTGATGCGTTAATTATTTCAAAAACCGTTTCATCGTTAAAACACTTTGTGTCGAAAAGAAAAGGAGGCATATCGAGAAAAGAGGTGCAAAAATTTGTTAAACACTTCACACCCGAAATAGCATTTATAGATATGTAATCGTGAATGAAATTACACTTATCACGATCAGGATTATTAATAATACCAAGGAATGTTTTTCCGTGACCGGAGACTATTATTTTTCTTCCGGCAGTTAATTGAACCGATGTAGCATCTTTTTGTAGATCAGGAAGAGAAGCAGAAAGATCTTCAATACTATTATCACTAAGGTCAATCTGCAATAATTTATTATCGTGCTGATCAGCTAACTCGCCTACTGAAGTGACATATAAATATTTACTATTGGGTGAAAATTCTATTCCATTAGCTCCGGTAAAATAATTTTCATCACTAAGAGGAATGGGATTACTAAGACTTCCGGTTTCGTTATTAAAATCAAATATCTCAACAATACCGTCGCCTAAAATGGCAAGAGCCAGCTTACTACCATCGGGAGAAAATTTCATATATCCACTGGTATTAACCGGTTCGGTTGTAACAGTTCCTAAATAATCGTGAACACTACCTATTTCTATTGTTTTAGATAAAGCAACACCCTCGTTTGTAACTTCATAAAGATAAAACTCATTATTTTTCCATCCGTGTGCCATTACCCAATAGTCGGTACCATTACTTTTTTTCACTGCAGTAATTTTTTCTGTGCAGCTAGCTTTAAGTTGAGTATTCTTACTAATAACTTCGCCTAATCCATTACTTTTAGACATATCTATTTTACTATAATTCAGACCATTTGTCCCGATATATTTATTTATAATATCAGTAGTAAAAACAAAATAAACACCTTCATCATCGGGCTGAGGCACAATAACAGCAGGCTGAGTACAGCCCAAATTACCTTTCAGCCCCGAACCCTTAGCCATAACATTAAAATTGCTATTCCACACAGTCATTCCATTGGTAAAAAAAAGCAAATTACCCTCCTTATCGGATATTGCTGCAGAGCCTTTTCCGGGATCATCCATAACACCATTCGGAGTAAAAACTATCTCACCATCACTATTTGCTGTAATACCAACGCCTGGTTGAAAGATTAAATTTTCTGCCTCTTTAAGAGGGATATACGAACATCTGTTTTGAGCATTTGCAAAAAAAGCACTCAAAATAAATAACACCAACAAATTATTTCTCATGTAATCGTCTGTTTTTTTATTATAAATCTATCAACCTTCAAATATAACGGTGCTCTGCACCTTTAAAACTCAATCAATCAATCAATCAATCAATCAATCAATCAATCAATCAATCAATCAATCGCTGTTTAATACTGTCAGGTCTTACTGTATCAATACTTTAGTGTGAACGGCTTTTTCATTGTTATATATTTTCACCAGATAAACAC
>JAYEOD010000351.1:0-11796 GCA_034722575.1 Bacteroidota bacterium
TTTATGTATATGAATAGAATAGCATACGTGGTTAGGGTATTCGTTATTGTTTTATTAGTTTCTGTAATGTAGAGAGGGGCATTAGCACAGAAAAAAAATAAAAAAGTTAATATAAAAAAACTTGATAAGTATTATCAAGAAGCCCTAACTGATTGGAATGCGCCGGGCATGGCTATTGCAATTGTTAAAGATGGTGATGTGGTGCTTGCAAAAGGTTATGGCGTTAGAGATGTGAATGAGCACGGTGCTATTGACGAGCATACTTCGTTTGCAATAGCTTCGAATACAAAAGCATTTACTGTTGCTGCTCTGGCTATTTTGGTAGATGAGGGAAAAATAAATTGGGATGATAAGGTTACAGAGTATATACCTTGGTTTAAGCTTTACAGCCCGTATGTAACACAAGAGATGACAATACGCGATTTATTATCGCACCGTAGTGGATTAAAGACATTTAGTGGCGATTTGCTCTGGTATGGCACAACATATTCTAGAGATGAGGTTATTAAACGTGCACAATACTTGGAACCGAAATATGGTTTTAGAGAGCATTTCGGGTATTCGAATATTATGTATTTAACTGCAGGGCAAATAATTCCTGCTGTAACGGGGATGAGTTGGGATGATTTTGTTACAGAGAGAATTTTTGAACCACTCGGAATGAATCGATCTAACACTTCTATTACCTATTTAAAAGGAATGGAGAATGTTGCTATGCCACATAATAATGTTGATGGTAAGGAGATTGCTATTTCGTATTTGAATTGGGATAATATTGGTCTAGCAGGTTCAATAAATTCTAATGTATCTGATCTTTGTAATTGGATTAAATTACAGCTTAATAATGGCATTTTTAATAACGATACTATTATTAGTCGCAAATCGATTAATGAAATGAGGAGTCCTAATACTCTTCAACGCGTTAGTGAGGGAGCAAAGAGATTGAACACATACTAAATCGTATGCTTTAGGATGGAGTGTTTTTGATTATCACGGAAAACAAGTTGTGACTCATAATGGAGGATATGATGGGATGATTTCTCAAACTGTTTTTGTGCCAGAAGAGAATTTAGGATTTGTGATTCTTACTAACTCTCTCTCTTCCATGTATTCTCCTTTGATTTATAAAACACTAGATGTGTACTTGAGTAATGATAAAACGGATTGGAGTAAAATGTTTTTAAGTTATAACAAAGCAGGTCAAGAGAATGCTAAGGAGCTGGAGAAAAAAAGGAGGCATCGCAAATAAAGAATACTATGCCTTCATTAAATCTCGAAGAGTATGTTGGTGTATATAGTGGGAAATTATATGGTGATGCAGAAGTTAGTATTAGTAATGGCAAATTAGTTGTTCAGTTAGTTCCTGCGCCATTGTTTGTTGGTGATTTAAATCACTGGCATTACGATACTTTCGAAGTGGAGTTTTGTAACTTCCCTTCTTTACCAAAGGGAAAGGTGAGTTTTGTTCTTGATGTTAAAGGAGAAGTTGAAGAGATGAGAATAGATGTTCCAAATCCTGATTTTGATTTTACAGAGCTTAAATTTTATAAAATAAAATAGATTTTCTGATAGTTTTTGATGTTTTCTAATAGTCACGGTGCGACTAAATCCAGAAAAAAAATTATTAGTTATTGTTATAAAAAGCAGTTTATTTTTAATCACCCCTCCACTTCAATTTTTAAATCATCGTAAGCTAAAAATACATTTTTGGGAAGTGTTTTTTCTACCTCATCATGTTTTCCAAACAAATGGCTCATATGAGTTATGTATGCTTTTTTTGGTTTAACCTTAGCTATAACATCTAAAGCTTCTTGTAATGAAAAATGGGAGAGGTGCTTTGATTTGCGGAGTGCGTTAATTACTAAAATTTCAGAGTTATAAAGTTTTGTCATCTCCTTTTCGGAAATGTAACTGGCGTCGGTGATGTATGTGAAATTTTTTATCCTATAACCAAAAACCTCCATTTTGTTGTGTAGAACTTTTATAGGATTGATTTTTATATCATCAATATAAAAAGGTTCGTTTTTTATGATATGAGTATTGATTTGTGGTGCTCCAAAATATCTTGTATTATTAAAAATATATGGAAAAGCTGTTTGTAGCGATTCTAAAACCTCTTTAGAAGAAAATATCTCTATTTTTTTGTTAAGGATGTAGTTGTACCCCCTGATATCATCAAGTCCCGCAATATGGTCGCGATGACCGTGGGTGAATATAATAGCATCAAGATCCATTATTTTGTTTCTTAGCATCTGGAAACGAAAATCAGGACTGCAATCAATAGCAATGTTTTTTCCTTTGTACGATAATATTGCAGAAGTTCTAAAACGTTTGTCTTTAGGATTTGTAGATGTGCAAACATCGCAATTGCACCCAACTACCGGTACGCCGGTTGAAGTGCCGGTTCCTAAAAAAGTTATTTCTATTTTGTTTTTTTCTTCTTCCACAGAATGTTTTTTAATATATAAGTTCTTCAATTAAGTTCTTACTCAAAATATATTGTTTCTCTTTTTCGTTAAGAGTCTTTTTGTTTAGTAGAGATTGTATTCTGGAAGCAAAGTAAATAGTGATGATTTTCCCATTCAAATTATCATTTGTATCGAATAGGTTTAGTAAAGTGTTTTTGTTGTGATTACACTTTTTTAACAATTTATCATTTTCTGATATCTCAACCATTCCTTTATGCTGTTTCCCTTTATAATAAATAAAAATCGCATAAATTCCTTCCGGTGGCATTAGTTTACACTCTTCTTCTATATTTATATTATACCATTGTAATAGATTATCATCTGTCGAAAGTTTTTTTGCCTCGCCTGTAATAATGTAATGATGATCGAGATACGCATTAGCTTTTTGAATACGCCCCTCTTGTATAGCTTTACGGATTTTTGTAGAGCTAACTACCTCATTATGGATATCTTGTTCCGGAATTTCTTCTGCTTCGAAAGAGAGCTCTTTACCGAGTTTGTAGAGGTAGTTAAAATCTCCGGTTCTGTTATGTCCAAAATGGTGATTAAAACCAATAACAACCTTTTTAGTATGTATTTTTTTTACAAGAATTTCTCTTATAAATTCTTCTGATGATATTTGTGAGAATTTAATGGTGAAATCGATTATTACAAGGTTGTTTAACCCTGTTTTTTCAAGTAACTCAATTTTTTCGCGTTGCGAATTTATTAGCTTAAGATCTTTTCCGGCAGTATCGGGAAAAAGAACCTTACGAGGATGCGGAAAAAAAGTAACTAAAACCGATTCTCCATCTATCTCTTTGGCTAAACGGTTTAGGCGCTGTATAATACAGTAATGTCCTACGTGAACCCCATCGAAAGAGCCGGTAGTAACAACTGCATTTTTAATCTCTTTTACATCTTCAAAATTTCTGAAAATCCTCACGTTTTTATATTTTCAAATTCCTATTTTAACAATAAATTTTCTTTTACAAAGAAGGATACCTTTTCAAGTGATGTTATCATGTCATACTCCTCGAGGTAAATATGTTCGGGTACGCTAATTGCTTTTGGTGTATAGTTTAAAATACCCTTAATGCCTGCTTCAACAAGAATTTCGGCAATGTTTTGTGAGACTTTTGCCGGGGTGGTGATAACTGCTATAGTGATATTTTCTTTTTCGATAATCTCTTTAATTTTATCAATATGATAGCATCTTACTCCTGCATATAAACAGTCTGTTTTTTCGGGGTTTGAGTCGAATCCTGCAACAATATCTAATTTTGCTCTTTTTCCGTTAAGATACGACATCAAGGCTTTTCCTAGATTACCGATCCCTATTATAGCTACATTTTGTCCTTCTTTTGTGTCGATAATATCTCCAATTAAAGCAACAAGTTCTTTAATATCGTAGCCTTTTCTTAATGTGCCGGTATATCCAATCAGCATTATATCGCGGCGAACCTGTACCGGAGTAATGTGGTGTAGTTTTGCTATTTGGTGCGAAAAAATGTGTGTTCTGTTATTTGATATACAAATTAATAACGATCTACGATATTGACTTAATCGTTCTACTGTTTTTTCAGGTAATTTCTTCATTTAATTGATGTTAATTAGAGTCTGTCTATAAATAAAATTAAGTGTTTGGTTCAGAATGTTCGCTGTTGAGGCTTTTTTTGTCTTAAAAACAGGAGTTTACTATAGTAAATGACTGTTTTTTAAGACAAGAATAGCGAAGAGAGCGGACATTATGGACAAACACTAATTAGTTATTTTCGGTAAAGATAAAACAAATGTACTTCCCTTGTCGGGGATGCTACTTACTTTTATAGTTCCGTTATATGAATCGGTTAATTTTTTAACAATGGAAAGTCCTAGTCCTGTTCCTGTTATCTTTTTTGTTTTCTCGTTTTTGATACGAACAAAGTCGCTAAAGAGTTTACTTATATCCTCTTTTGTTATACCAATGCCGGTATCTGAGATTTTTATTTCTATATTGTTATCATCTTCTGTAAGCTCGACATCAACACGACCATTTTTTTTATTATATTTTATAGAGTTGGAAATCAAGTTGTTGAGAATGATATCCATATCCTCTTTGTCGCAATGGTAAATGCTCTCTTTTGGTACATTTACATGGATGCTAACATCTTTTTGTATTGCAAATGGCTGCATGGTATCAACAGCATTGTTTATACTATCAATGAGGTTAATATCTTTTATGTCTTTTGTAGATTCTCCCGATTCTAGTTTTGTCATATCAAGCATATCCATTATTAATTTTCGCATGCCGTCGGTGCGTGTCTGGCATCTGTCGATAATTTGCTTGTAGGACGAAATATTTTCTCCAAATTGTTTTTCGTTCATCATTCTTAAATATCCTTCTATGGCATTGATAGGAGCTTTTAGCTCGTGCGATAAAATAGAAAGAAACTGAAAACGTATTTGTTTGCCTTCTTTATTTAAACGCCGGGTCATGTTTTTTAAGAAAATGTGTTTTGTAATAGTTTCAATAGATGAGCGTAACTCTTGTGGTGTAAAAGGCTTGGGAATAAAGTCATGTGCACCATCTTTTGTGGCTTTTATGGCAAGCTCTAACGAGGCATATGATGTTATCATCACAACAACAGAATCGGAATTCATTTTTTTAAGATGCTCTAAGACTTCTATGCCTTGCATTCCGGGTAATTTATTATCTAGTAAGATAATTTCAGGTTCTTTCTCTTTTATGATTTCAAGTCCCTGTTCACCCGTTTCGGCCTCAAGAACATTAAATTCAATAAATTCATCCATAAAAGGATAATCAACCTTGAAATTGCGTAGTATTCGGGAAACACCGGAACGTATTCCGGGTTCGTCATCTATTACCAAGATGTTTAAGAATGCCATAACATGGATTTTTTATATGGTGCTTATTTGCTGTTATTTAATAATCTTAATATTTCTCTTTCAAGTTTGTCGCTACGAATACCCTTATCCATAAAAGAATCAGATTTTATCCACGGGTGCTCCTCTTTTAAGTCAACACTAAAAGAGTATCCTGTCTCTACTGTAACCGCAGTGATTATGATTATCGGAACATCAGGATATCTCTTTTTTATTTTATAACTAAGAATAAATCCGCTGTCTTCATTCTCCATCATTAAATCTAATATTGCTAAATCGGGTTTTTTTGTCTCGATAATTCTTTCTGCTTCTTTCTGGCTACCTGCTGTAATGGTGTTGTAACCAAAGTTTTCTACTGTTATTTTTAATTGAAATAGGTAATCCATATCATCGTCAACAAGTAGGATAGTCTCTTTGTTTAAAGCCATAATAGTGATTTTTTGTATTTATTTCGTTGTATGTACACCAGTTAATATAAATATTATTTATTTTTTTTCTAATGTATGTTTTCGGGGAATCTTTATTGTAAATTTTGTTCCTGTAGCTCCCTTTTCGGGATTAGTGTTTGATATAACATTAATCTGTCCATTGTGCATTTTTACAATGCCATAAATTGTAGCTAATCCCAGTCCAGTGCCTTTCCCCAATCCTTTTGTTGTAAAGAAGGGTTCAAAAACTTTATCTAAATATTCTCCTTTAATACCATGTCCTGTATCAGAAATTTCAAAAATAACTGTATCATCTTTATCATAAGCATATACTGTTAATTCTCCTCCATTAGGCATTGCTTCAATAGCATTTTTCGCTAAATTAGAAATCACCTGTATCATCTGCTCAATATCGAACCATGCCAAAGGATCGTTTAGGTTGTGTTTTGTTACTACGCTGATATTTTTTTTGATAATAACAGAGCTTAAACTTTTGTTGATGAGTTCGGGTATATTGATTTGGTCGAATTTTATTTGATTTTTTCTGGCAAAATTTAATAGCCCACCCACTATAGATTTACATCGATCCGATTGTTCTGATATGAGCTTTAAATCGGAATATAGATCAGAGTCTTTTTTGCATTCGTCGAGTAAAATGTTAGAATACATTATAATAATTCCCAAAGGATTATTGAGTTCATGAGCAATCCCGGCCGAGAGTTGTCCCATATGGGCAAGTTTTTCTTGTTGCTTAAGAGCTTCTCGTGCAGAGTTTAATTTCTCATTACTGACTTTTAATTCGGTTAATGAGTTATGTAATTTTTCAATAGAGTAGGGCAAACACATCTCTGTTTCGGCAAACCCTTGTATAATAGCTATAGCATGTTCGCGACAAGTAACATAACCACATGCTCCACAATTCAGATGATCTTTTTCTGAATTCTTGCCTATAGAAGTTAAAATGCTATTAATCTCTATTTCCGTAGGAGTATCAATACGTCTGTCTGCATGCGAAAAAGATTGGCTCATATTAATGTTTTTGAACTGCTTAATATCTTTTTTCCATTGTTTGGTGTCTAAATTAGCGAGTTTATTTTTTACATAATTATTAACGGCAATACGTCGGGCGTATTTGTTAGTGTTGTTTTTATTTGTGCCGGGTCCCATTATACAGCTTTCGCAGCAAAGGAGTTCCAAGCTTTGTGATATAACGCCATTTTCAAATTCTTTTATAGCCTCTTTAAAATCTTGTCGCCCTTCGGCAGCAATAATTCTACCGTCATTAACGTCTTCGGTGGCGTCGATGGTTTGTAATAATCCTCTGGCAACAGGGAAAATAGCGGATTTTCCTGCTGTAGGAGGATCGAATTCACTCGGGAGAGAATTTTCCGGTGAGATGTTGTGCTTCTCGAACATCTCGCGAAGCTCTATATATGTTAACTCCTGAGAAGTCTCTTCTGATTCTGCTTTTTTAGCAACGCATGGGCCAATAAATACAACTTTTGTGTTGTTACCATATTTCTCTTTTACTACGCGGGTTGTTGCTACCATAGGACTTGCAATAGGAGCTAAATATTTAACTAAGTCAGGATGATAGTGCTCAATGTAGAATACGATTGCCGGACAGTCGCTAGAGATATATGGTCTGTTGTTTTTTAATAGTTTATTAAATTCATTTGATACTAAATCTGCCCCAAAAGCTACTTCACAAACCAAGTCAAATCCTAAGTCTCTTATCATGCCGACAAGTTTTTTGTAGTCGCCAATATCATCAAATTCTGCCGGAAAGCTTGGTGCTACTATTGCCGCTACTTTTTCTTCAGAAGCTAAAAGAAGTTCTACCTCATCGGTTAGTCTGATAAATGCTTTGGCGTTTTGGCTGCATACTTTAACACAATTGCCACAACCTATACATCGTTTGTTTATTACCTGTGCCTGACCATTTATAATTTGAATGGCTTTTGCAGGACATTCGCGCACGCAAGTGTAACAAACACGACAGCGATTCGGAATAGTGTAAACTAATTCTTTCCTGCTAGATTGAGTCATACTTTTGTTGTTTTAAAATATGTTTTTCATAAAATAGTTCTATGCTTTTTTTGCTTCCCGGATCATCAAGGTATTTGGAGTAGATCTCTTTTATTTCACTGTTTTTATAAGTGGTTCTGATGGATGCTCTATTATCAATATCGTATAGATACTTTTTTCTTGCTTTTAAAATTTCGTCATCACATTTTAATGGTTGCCCTCCGCCATTGATACATCCTTGAGGACATACGTTTACTTCTATAAAAGCTATGTTAGAATCGCCATTCATAGCCTCTTTTACTAATTGGTGAGCTTTTTTAATGTTATCAACGGCCACCATTTGGTAGCGTTTTTTATTTAAAGAGATAGTTAATTCTTTTGTGGATTTTGTATTGCGTAATTTGTTGATGCGTGGTGGCTGAATCTCTTTTTCATTACTCATATAGTATGCTGTACGAGCAATAGCTTCTGTTAAGCCACCTGATATAGCGGATATTTTTCCGGAGCTGCTTGAAAAACCAAAAGGTAAATCAGATAGTGTTTCTATCATCTGGTTTACCTGTATATCATGTATCCTTATAAAGGCAGCTAACTCTCGCGTAGTTAGTGAGGCGTCAATATTTTTTACTCCATTACTTGAGTAGTTGGGTTTTGTTATTTCATCTTTTTTAGCAGTGCAACTGTTTATAGAGACTACAAAAATATTCTCTTTTTCGATGCTTATTTTTTCTGCATAATAGGTCTTTAAAATTTTTCCTAACAGTTGTTGAGGTGGTTTTACTGTTGTAAATAACTTTTTTGCTTCAGGAAAATTTTTGTCGATGTATTTTACCCATGCAGGGCAGTGTGACGAAACTACAGGGAGGTTTTTGTTGCTTTTAATATTATTAATAATTTGTTGGCTCACTTCCGTGATGTATAAATCGCTGCCAAATGAAGTGTCGAACACTTTATCAAAACCCATCAGTTTTAGAGTGCTGTTTATTAATTTACTGATATCTTTTCCTGATTTTATGCCAAATTCTTCGCTTATGCTAGAAGCAAATGCTCCATCATATTGTGCTATCACATGAGTTTTAGGATTGTGCAACGCCTCAATAATTATATTGAAATTAGTTTTTTCGTGTAGTGCTCCCGAAGGGCATAACAAGGTGCATTGTCCACAATCAATACACGAAGAGATATTTAAACCATTGTTGAATTCAGGCCCGATAGTAGAGTCACTTCCTCTGCCTATAAAGTCTATTGCAGAAATATTCAGTATCTCTTCGCAGTATCTGACACATCGCTCGCAAAGAATACATTTTTCCGGCTCTCTGATAATTGATTCGCTTGTTCTATCGATTTGTTTTGTTGTTTTATGACCGGCAAATCGTCGCTCTTGAATATTAAAACTTTCAGATAGGCTCTGTAACTCACAATTCCCATTTCTGATGCAATAAAGACAGTCGTCGGGGTGGCTAGATAGAAGTAGCTCTATAATTGTTTTTCTTGCTTTTATAACGCGCGGCGAATGAGTTTTTATTTTTATCCATTCGGTAACAGGATAGGAGCAAGAGGGTACTAAATTTTTTTTGCCTTCCATCTCAACTACACACATTCTGCATGCTCCGGTAGGAAATAAATCTTTCATATGACAAAGCGTAGGAACGCGAATTCCGTTTTTATGTAAAGCGGATAGAATAGTCTCTCCTTTTGTTGCTTTTATTGTTCTGTTGTTTACTTCTATATCAATTGTCATGTTGTGTGTGTTATTGATACTATTTAATGGTTATAGCGTTGAATTTGCATACATCGTAGCATATTCCACAGCCAATACATTTGTCTTCAATAATAAAATGAGGACTCCTTGGTGTTCCCATAATTGCATTTTCCGGACATTTAGATAAACAGATAGTACAGCCGGTACAATTCTCAATATTTATTTCGTACGAACGTAATCCTTTACAAACATTTGCTCTGCATTTTCTTTCATAAATATGTTCTTCAAACTCTTCCCTGAAATATTTTAGCGCACTTAGTACGGGTTTAGGGGCTGTTTTTCCTAATCCGCAAAGTGATGTCTCTTCAATTATTTCCCCCAGTTGTTCCAGCTGCATAACTCCTTTAAAACGACTTAAAGAGTGATGATTTCCGTTTAGTGGCTTTTTTGTTATTTCATCAAGAATCTCCTTCATTCTACGCGTTCCTTCCCGGCAAGGAATACACTTTCCGCAACTGGCATCTTTTAAAAAACCGATGAAAAATTTTGCTAAATCTACCATACAAGTATTTTCGTCAACAACAATAAAACCACCCGAACCCATTATGGCATCTATCTCTTCTAATGATTCATAATCTATTTGTGTGTCGATTAATTCTTCAGGAATACAGCTCCCGGAAGGTCCTCCGATTTGTACTGCTTTAAATTTTTTATTGTCAGGTATGCCTCCTGCTATATTGTAAATAATTTCTCTGATAGTGGTCCCCATTGGAACTTCTATTAGTCCTATGTTATTTACTTTTCCTGTAAGTGAAAAAACTTTTGTTCCGGAACTTTTGTCTGTACCTATTTCCTTAAACCATTCATCTCCTTTGTTAATTATTGAAGGTATATTGCTGAGTGTTTCAACATTGTTAATTACTGTTGGCATATTGAATAATCCGCGTTCTGCCGGATAGGGAGGTTTGGGACGTGGAATGCCTCTTTTTCCTTCGATGCTTGCAATAAGAGCTGTCTCTTCTCCACAGACAAATGCCCCGGCACCTATTACTATTTTTATTGATAAATTAAAGCCACTATTAAGGATATTATCGCCTAGTAATCCTTGTTCTTTACATATGTTAATAGCTTTTTGTAAACGTTTTTTTGCCAAGATGTATGGCGATCGTATGTAAATATAGGCTTGGGTTATCCCGGTGGCGTAAGCGGTAATGGCTATTCCTTCGAGTAACATAAAAGGGTCTCCTTCAATAATAGCTCTATCCATAAAGGCTCCCGGATCACTTTCGTCTGCATTACAGATTAAGTATTTATGTTCTGCCGTGGTGTTTGCTGTAATGTTCCATTTTTTTGCTGTCGGAAAACCTCCACCGCCGCGTCCGCGTAAACCACTTTTTAATACATTGTCTCTTATTTGTGCAGGTGTTTTGTTCAAAATAGAATTCGAAAAGCTTTTAAAACCACCTAGGGCAAGATATTCATCAATGTTTAAAGGGTCTGTTTTGCCGCAATGGGATAGTACGATACGTTTTTGGTTTTTGAAAAATGGTACTTCTTGTATAAAAGGAATACCTTCCCATTGGGTTGAAAAATCATTTTCGAATTGCCATAAAACATTTTTTGAATAGATAGTTGAATTTATGGCAGCATCTAAAATATTTGTTACTTTTTCTTTGGTGATGTTTTTATAGCTGATTCTGTTTCTTCCCGGAAGCTGAATGTCCATTATAGGTTCTGCAGAGCATAGTCCAATACATCCTGTCTCTACTAATTCAGCGTCAAAATTATTTTCATCGAGATATTGTTTTATAGCGGCGATGGTGTCTGTTGCTCCGGCAGCTCTTCCGCAAGTTCCGCCGCCTACAAATATCACAGGCTTTTCTACGGTGTCGCGGCGACATAGTTTTATGTATTGTTTTAACTCGCTTCTTTGTTCAAATGATGCATTTATTAATAACTCCTCTACAAGATTTATAGCTGATTCATTCATATCTCTTCACGGTTTCTGTATGATTCTATGATGCCTTTTATGTCTTCAGGATTTAATTTTTCGTAGAATTTATCATTGATTTTTATTACCGGAGCCAAGGCACATGTTCCTAAACAAGGCACTGCTTCGAGGCTGAATAATCCGTCCGATGTTGTTTTTCCTGAGGTGATATTAAGCTCTTTTATCAGTTCAAATAAAATATTAGATGCACCGGAAATATGGCAGGTTGTGCCATTACATATTGTGATATGGTATTTCCCTTTTGGCGAAAATCGAAATTGATTGTAAAAAGTAGCTATACTGTATGTTTTGCTT
>JAYEOD010000352.1:0-2293 GCA_034722575.1 Bacteroidota bacterium
GTTTAATATATTTTTTCAGTTGGTGAATGCTGTTACTGTTGTTAATTTTTCTCTCGAATAACGAATGCTCTTGAATGGCTGATTCGGGAGCAATAATAAAATCTGTATTATCATTCGACGCGCTATCGGCTAGTTGTAAAATATTTTCTAAAATCACAGCCGAAGGCAGTTCGTATTGTTCTGAATACGGATCGTTATTGGGTTGAATAACTGTAATATTTACAGGGTTTTTTATCTCTTTATAGTTGTTGTATTTTATCAATGAAAATATAATTGGCACTATTATAATTAATCCTGTTAAAGAGGATTGTATTATGAATTTTTTAGTTTGTTGCTGCTTATTATTAAAAAGTTTTATTAACCTGAAAAGCAGTATGTTTATAGTAATCACCCATAAAGTACCACCAAAAACACCGGTATATTCGTACCATTGTATTACTTCGGGATAGTTAGCAAAAGCGTTACCCAAGTTTAGCCACGGCCACGACAAATCCCAGTCGAGGTGAAAATATTCCCATCCCAACCAAAAGAACAGTAAAATAAATTGTCCGTTATTATGTTTTATTGTGCGTCTAACGATGTGATATGCCAGAAATACAAATGCGAGTAAACTGGAGTTGAGCAGAACGGCCATAATGCCACCAAATATTGTGGAGCTCATAACCCAATATGTTGTTAGCCCGTTCCAAATAATAAATGCAAACCATGTTGGGAATAAAATTCTGTATTTGTTATTATCAACAGAGTGGTTATAAAATTCCTCTTCGATAAAAAGTAGCGGAATTAAAGCAAAGAATAGTAGAAAAGGAACTCCGTTTGCGGGCCATGCTAATGAAAGCAAAATACCCGACAGGGTAGAGAGTAAGTATATGCGTGTTTTGGTCATGTTTAGTATAAAAATTTATTGTAAGGATAGCGCTTTTGATGGATTTTTTTTACCTCTTCGTACAATGTCTCTTTTAATTCGTCCATATTTATTTTGTCTTTTGCAGAAATAAATAGAGATATATCTTCCGATTTAGCCATCCATGTTTTTTTCAAATCCTCTAAAGAGTAATTCTCTTTTGTGATAGGAGTCAGGTCGTCTTCTTCTTTTTCTATAAAAGTGTAAGCATCTATTTTGTTGAAAACATATATAACAGGTTTTTTACCTGCGCCAATCTCTGCTAAAGTCTCTTTAACAACATTTATTTGCTCTTCAAATTCGGGATGCGAAATATCTACAATATGAACAATAAGATCTGATTCGTATACTTCATCGAGAGTAGATTTGAATGATTCTACTAAATTGTGAGGTAATTTTCTGATAAACCCAACAGTGTCGCTAAGTAAGAAAGGAAGATTGTCGATAACCACTTTTCGTACTGTGGTATCTAGCGTAGCAAAGAGTTTGTTTTCGGCAAAAACATCTGCTTTACTAAGTTTGTTCATGAGTGTAGATTTCCCAACATTGGTATATCCTACTAAAGTTACACGTACCATACTGCCACGATTTCCGCGCTGTGTAGCTTTTTGTTTGTCGATTTGTTTTAGTTTGAGCTTTAGTTTTGTAATAATATCACGGATAATACGACGGTCGGTTTCAATTTCGCGCTCTCCCGGACCTTTTGTTCCAATTCCACCGGTTTGTTTCTGGAGGTGAGTCCACATACCTGTTAATCGTGGTAGTAGATATTGATATTGTGCCAGCTCTACTTGCGTACGAGCGTGTGAAGTGCGGGCGCGTTTTGCAAAAATATCTAGTATCAGAGCGTTACGATCTAGTATTTTACATTCGAGAAATTTTTCCAGGTTACGTACTTGCGAGGGAGACAGCTCATCATCAAAAATAACTAAATCGACATCATTTTTTTTAATATACTGTTTAATCTCATCTACTTTTCCTTTCCCTATATAGTATCGAGGTTCGGGTTTGTTAAGATTTTGCGTGAAATATTTTAACGGAATAGCCCCCGCTGTATCTGTTAAAAAAGCCAGTTCGTCGAGATATTCTTGCATTCTGTTTGTTTCGCTCTTTGTAAAAGCAACTCCCACAAGAACAGCTTTTTCTCTCTCTACGTTATTATCTGTAATTTTTCCCATTAATAATATTGATTATGAGCTGCAAAAGTAACAAATATTAGTGCTACTTATATTCCATTAGGTAGAAAATAGTTTTTGTGTTGTCATCGTACAGCTCAAATACTTTTGTTGGTGTGTAACCATTGTGGTTAGCCAAATTTAGCATTGCGTTATACGATTTGTACGTGCCACCAATAAGGCTAAAGGTATTTTTGTATGGGAAATCGGCTGC
>JAYEOD010000353.1:0-2290 GCA_034722575.1 Bacteroidota bacterium
GGTAGGCATTACAAGTTGTAAGTAGTAACTTTCAATCATCAAAAAATGGCAATTAAGAATCGCCACTTTGATTTTTTTTAAGAACTTAGCGAGTTTAGTAATAAAACTCATTAATAAATGCGAAATAAAAAACGATTGTATATGTGCTACGAAGTACAAAGATTAACAGCATCAGGTTTAAACAAAAGCCAAATAAAAAGAAAAACAAGTTTAAAAAGAAAATAATCTATGACCAAGATAGTGTGTTTATTAGCGATGAAAATCTTGGCAATTATAAGCTCACACAAGCGTTTTCGGGTTATTGTGCCAGTTCAGACTTTAAGGCAGTTTTTTTGTAGAAAAGCCGATCCGCAGAGTAAAGGTAAAGTAGAAAACGTGGTAAAATATATAATACATATTCCGCTGCAAGCGGACACCCATTCCGGGAATTAACGGACACTTTTCTCGAAAAATTTTTCTACGTAAATCTAAAAAAAAATATTGTTAATTTCTCAAAAATTTTCTCATTGATTCTCCTTGTAAATCGATACGATATGAACCGTTAGTTAATCGATCTAAAATTGCATCGGCAATTGTTGGTTCAGCAAAACAATCATCCATAATTTTACAGGTAACTGAGAAGTAATAATTGTTGAACTTCTCCCGTGTCTGCATCTATTAAATCAAGCATCCTTTACCTCTGATGTTTTCATGTTCCGGCAATTTAAAAAGTTCCAATTCTTGCTCATCGCTTATGTTAAATGCCTTTGTTTCCAAGATGTTTTTTATAAACTTATAGCTTAAACAATTTAATGAGAGAGCTTTTTTACAAGCTTTTATATAATCATTCTGATTATGTTTTTTTGCCAGATTTAACAATCCCATACAGGTTTTATAGCCTTGTTCCGGATGTTCCCTACTATCATTATTTTTGTAATTACCTGTCCTGCTTCATCGGATATATTTTGTCCCCATTTAATAAATCGCTGTGCATTCTATTCTGATACATATCGATGATTCTGTGGGCGGTGTTCTGCTTTTGTAGAATATCCGCATTGATGAAAATTTCTTTGATGAGTGGCAACGTGTTCGTGATTGAAATATATCTAATCGCTCCCACAAGGCTGTATTTAGTTCTTCAACCGAAAAGAACACTTGGTTACGCAAAGGAGCATAAATATGGCTGTAAGCATTGCGTACAAAGTTCTCAGCTAATGACTTATCTTGTGGATGAAGTGCTTGTGCCGGCAATATTACTGTTTGGAGTGCTTAGCAAAATCGTTATACGTTTCATTTACTTTAGGTTCGTATTTATGGGCTTTTATAACTGCTGATTTCAAACAATCGGGTACTATAGCTGCCGGAACACCTCCGTAAAAACGCAAGGCACTTTGGTTCACTGCTATCCAGTCAGCTTTCGTTTGAGAAGCCACGGCTTCGATATAAGAAAGTTGAATGGAACCTAATGCTGATACGAAAACTTCATATTCTCGTATCTCTCCTGTTTTAGGGTCGATTACATGTAACTTTTTTCCGGTAAAATCTACAAACATCTTATCGCCAGCCTTATGCTCCATACGCATACGGACTTTAGTCTCTTTACGCCAATGGTAATAGTGGTGACAAAATTGGCTGTATCCATAATAATCAATATGTGTTGGCGTATACTCTTTCCATAGCAATTGTAATGTAACTCCTGTTCTTTTTAATTCTCTTTCAAAATATGGGAACAGTTTTGATAGTTCTTGGAAACGCTGGTTTTCTGACTCTTTTTTTGCATTAATAGCATTTAACAAATCGCTATCTGACATAGATGCCACTTTAGAAAAATCTAATCCGCTTGACTTAAAACCGGATACATATTGACTTGCTGCTGTTTTTCCTATTCCTAAAATTTTAGCAGCTTCCCGAGCACTTTTGTTTTGCTCAAATCGTAATCGTAAAAGTTCTCTTACTTCTCTCATTTTAATTTTTTTATTTGCCATCATTTTTTTTAAATTAATGGCACAAATGTGATGAGAAAAGTGTCCGCTTTAAAACGGAATAACTGTCCGTTTTAAAGCGGATTTTGCAGTGTAGCGTAGCGGAACAAAAATTTAAACAACCGGAAAACTCCTACGTAAAAAGTGGTGATTTAACTTTGCGAAAAATTGATGATTGTTTATTTGCTATTTACACTATTACTCTTATCGTGAAAACGAAATACTAACGGACGGGTTGGACATGGTAAGACTACTCTTTATTAAATAATTTCTGCTTTACGTTCTCTACATATGATTTTCCAATGGGAATATAGTTGTAATGCCTACCT
>JAYEOD010000354.1:0-2288 GCA_034722575.1 Bacteroidota bacterium
TGTTCGAAGATCACCCGGCCGAACTTATGCTTTGCAAAGAGATGGATAATATTTTTATGTAAGCCTTGATTTTTCCGTCCCTTTTTATCAAGAAAAAGGGACAATGTTTTTGAAAAAAACAAAAAAATATTATGTTAAATAGAAATCTTAATGCACTGGTATCAGGGCAAACAAATTATAAACGGATGAAAACATCATGTTAATCTTGTAAATCCTGTCAAAAAAATAAACATCTGTTTATTTTTTTGATTTTTTAAAAATCATTACATCATTGTAATAGAAATATAATTCGGCGTTTAATTGTTTTGCCAGCCATTTAAAAGTCTCTATTGAAAAAAAACGGATGTGTGTGCTATCGTTTTTATAATGCCATCGGCTAAAAGCGTCTGCATCAATAACTAATTTTGTCATAATGCCTAAAGTGCCACCGGGTTTTAGTAGCGACCATAGCTTCTCAATCTCTTTTTTTGGGTTTAAGAGGTGTTCAATAACTTCGGTAGTAGTAATAAAATCGTATTGCTTGTTAAATACTGTTTTATTGTCGTTATAAAATATATCGTAAGTGCTCATATTGTATCGCAGTTCTGTTAGTATATTTGCTAATACAGGGGTAGGGCCACACCCAAAATCCAGTCCTGAGCTGTATTCAGGAACATGCTCTTTAATTGGTGTTGCCATTCTTTGCAGAAAATTACGATAGCCCGGATCGTCAGAAAAATTTTCGTGTGTGTCGTATCTTGCTTTTTCTTCTTTTTCGGATAGGATGTATTTTTTTGGCACAAAAACTAATTGGCAATTTGTACATCTAAGATATTCGCGCTTTTTGCCGGTATAAAATTCTTTATGTGATTCAGAGTTGCATAAAGGGCAAATGCAGTTTTTCGTTTGATAGTGTAAATTCATTATGTAAAGAGCTATAATTTTTAGAATACTTAAGTCAGCCTGTAACCAATTAATATGACTATAGTCACGGTGTGACTGGGTCTGAAAAAGGTGATTAGTTATTTTTACAAAAAGTAGAATATCCACAAGTCACACCGTGACTTGTGGATATTAGATTATTTAAAAACCGGAGTAACGCCCATATTGTCCCAAACAAAAGCCCATATATCAGCAGCTTGTTCAATAGCTTTTGATGTAGGTGTTCCGGCACCATGTCCGCCTTTTGTTTCAATGCGAATCATTACAGGATTGTTTCCTTTATAATTTTCTTGTAAAGTGGCAATATATTTGAACGAATGCGACGGTACAACACGGTCGTCGTGATCGGCTGTAGTAACTAATACTGCCGGGTATTCTACATCAGTTTTAACAGTATGCACCGGCGAGTAATTAATAAGGTACTCAAACATCTCCTTAGAGTCTTCGCTGGTTCCGTAGTCGGTAGCCCAATAACGTCCGATAGTAAATTTATGATAACGTAACATGTCCATCACACCAACAGCAGGCAGAGCCACGGCGAATAAATCAGGTCGTTGATTTGTAACAGCACCAACAAGTAAACCACCGTTTGAACCACCTTGGATAGCTAGTTTTTTCGATGAGGTGTAGTTTTTTTCTATAAGATATTCTCCGGCATTAATAAAGTCATCAAAAACATTTTGTTTTTGCATTTTAGTTCCTGCTTTGTGCCACTCTTCGCCATATTCGCCACCACCACGTATGTTAGCAACAGCATAAACGCCATTGTTTTCGAGCCAAGGAAGTACAGTCATTCTAAAACCCGGAGTAAGGCTAATATTAAAACCACCGTAACCATATAATAGAGTGGGGTTGTCGCCATTTAACTCAATACCTTTTTTGTGTGTGATAAACATAGGAACTTTTGTGCCATCTGTACTTTTGTAAAAAACCTGTTTTGTAACGTACTTTTCAGCATCAAAATCTATTTCAGAATTTTGGTACAAAGAAATATTATTCTCTGCAATTTCGTATTTATATACAGTAGAAGGCGTGTTAAAGCCGGTAAAAGTAAAGAAAGTGATATTGTCGTCGATTTTGCCGCCAAAGCCGCCTACAGTACCAACTGCAATATCCAGCGTGTTTTCAAAATTCCCATTTAAATCGAATGTCTCTATAACAGAATGAGCATCCTTCATGTAGTTAGCAATAATTTTATGTCCTACTAAGCTAACACTACTTAAAACATTCTCTTTTTCAGCAATTAGTTCATTCCAGTTCTCCTTTTCGGGATGCTTGGGGTCGATAGTTATAATGCGATACTTAGGAGCATCGAGGTTTGTCATAACATAAAACTTACCATTTATGTGTCCTAATACGCTATAGTC
>JAYEOD010000355.1:0-2285 GCA_034722575.1 Bacteroidota bacterium
TTGAACTTTCAGAAATTCCGCCAGCAGAATATACTGTAACCTTTAATGTGACCGATGCCGCGACTTCAAATGCAATTAGTGACGCAGAAATTATTATTGATGGAAATACTCTTACAACAAATTCATCAGGCGAAGCAACAGTTGACTTGATAGATGGTAATTACAGCTACAGCGTAAATGCATCAGGCTATTATGAAGCAACCGGAAATGTTGTTGTAAATGGTTCTGATATTATTGCAGATGTCTTAATGGATATCGATACTTCTATAGAGGAGTTTGAAAGTGGAATAACCATCTCCCCAAATCCATCAACAGGACGATTCCTGTTACTTATTTCGGGCGTTAATAATAATTTGACAGTCACTATTTATGATGCAAAGGGTAATGTTATCATTAAAAAAGAGAACCAAGAAATAATAGATGGTAAGTACGAACAGTTATTCGATTTATCATCACATGCTAATGGTATGTATTACTTAAAGGTTGTTAGTGAAAATGTAGAATTTGTTAAGAAAATAGTTGTTACTAAGTAGTAATAAATTATATATCTGTAAACCTGCGGCATTGTTTTGTACGATGTCGCAGGTTTTTTTATATAGAAGAACTTTTATACGATTGAGTTTTGTATAGAGTGATACGTATCAAATATATACGTTCGTTAAATGATTGACGAATCAAGCTGTTTTGTCTAAATGTACGCTAAGAACCAGGTTCGAACGAGACCCCTATGAAACCCCTACCAAACCCTTATGAAACCTCTGCCAAATATTTTGCCGGTGTAGTGAAATTAAAAAATGATATTAATAATTTAAAAAGGAATTATATTTTGGTTTATTTTTGTTGAAAACATTAAAAAAAATTGAAAACATGAAAATAAGTATATCTTCTACTTTTGATGCCGGAAATATTGAGGTTATCAGTACAGATAGCCATAAGAACATACAACTTAAAATAAGAAAAGACACAAAGTCTGATTTCTTACAATGGTTCTATTTTAGAATGCAGGGCGCTAAAGGTCAGGCTTGCAAGTTGAATCTGATTAATGCCGGAGAGGCTGCCTATCCGGAAGGTTGGGAAAACTATCAGGCTAGAGCTTCTTACGATAGAGAAACATGGTTTCAAGTCCCAACAGAATATGATGGTGGCGTTTTGAGTTTGGAATTTACACCTGAATACGATTCGGTTTATATTGCATACTTTGCACCGTTTTCTTATGAGCAACACCTGGGCTTACTTAATAATGCACAACAATCTCCATTGTGTACATTAGAATCTATAGGAAAAACCATACAGGGAAGACCGATTGATTTTCTTCGAATAGGAGATGGGGATAGTAATAAGAAAAAGCTTTGGGTAATAGCTCGACAACATCCCGGCGAAACTATGGCCGAATGGTTTATGCTCGGACTTATAAGTAGATTACTGGATGAAGAAGAGGCGACTGCTATAAGTTTGCTTAAAAAAGCTAATCTGTATCTGGTTCCTAATATGAATGTTGACGGTAGTATTTTGGGAAACCTTAGAGTAAATGCTAATGGGATAAATCTAAATAGAGAATGGGCAGAGCCAAATATCGAAAATAGCCCGGAAGTTTTTTATGTAAAAGAGAAGATGAAGGAGATAGGTATGGATTTTAATCTTGATGTGCATGGCGATGAAGGACTTCCTTATGTGTTTATCTCCGGTATAGAAGGTATTCCTTCTTTCGACCAAAAGTTAAGTCAACTAACCGATGATTTTATGAGTAACTGGAAAGCTATAAGTCCTGACCTGCAAGACAAGTACAGCTATCCTAAAAATGAACCCGGAACTGCAAATTTAATGATTTGCTCAAAGAATTTAGGGGAAGAGTTTAAATGCCTTTCGCAGACCTTAGAGATGCCTTTTAAACAAAATAATAATATACCCGACCCAATTACAGGCTGGTCTGTTGAGCGTTCGATTAAGTTAGGGGAATCATTAGTGAGTACATTACTCAGCATCGTAGATGATTTGTAAATGTATTTATAAGATGCTAAATTATTTTGATATGTTTTTGGTATTACAATATTTCCAAAATAGTGTCGTTTGATACAATATATCGAGTCTATTAAATTAGCGATTGCAACAAAAAAAAGAAACCACACTGAATGAATTCAGTGTGGTCCTCGTCATTAACTAAAATTATTAAGAAGAAGATAATTGTATTAGGCTCTGTAAATATAGAGATTAATTATCTAATATTCAAAAAAGAAGGAAAAAAATCACAAAAAAAAGATGAAAAAAGCTATTTTTTGTTAATAACA
>JAYEOD010000356.1:0-2280 GCA_034722575.1 Bacteroidota bacterium
TAGCATGATGATCGGGGAGTGAAAATTCAGGTACAGAGTACCGTTCTATTATTTTATAGATTAGCCTGAAGGTCTGGGATAAACTAATCAGATTGGATGCTTTCACCGAGTTGATTGATTGATTGGTTGATTGATTGAGGTTAAGGCTACTCCGGTAAAACAAAAAATTAGTTTAATTCGATGATTGAGGTTGAGTTTTTTTACAAAAAATGATATTTTTGTAATCAAAACTGATAAAATAAATTATGATTCAATATAGCTTTAGAAATGATTACAGCGAAGGTGCTCACAAAAGAATTTTGGAGGCTTTGGGCAGGTCAAATTTTGATCAAGAACAGGGATATGGAGAAGACAACTTTTGTAATGAAGCAATAAAACTAATCCGACAAAAAATTAAAAATCCTAATGCAGATATTCATTTTGTTTCGGGAGGCACACAAGCAAATTTAATTGTGCTTTCATCAATATTACGACCTTATGAGTCTGTTATAGCAGCTACTACCGGTCATATTGTAGTTCATGAAACAGGTGCGATTGAAGCAACAGGACATAAGATAAATACTGTAGAAACAAAAAACGGAAAATTAACACCACAGACTATACAGCCAATTCTTGATTTTCATGAAGATGAACATATGGTTAAACCAAAAGTAGTATTTATTTCAAACTCTACAGAAGTAGGTACTACTTACAGTAAACAAGAACTAGAAGAGCTATCGGTATTTTGTAAAAAAAATAATTTGTATTTATATCTCGATGGGGCTCGCCTTGCTTCGGCATTAACTTCAAAGCAAAATAATATGACTATATCAGAATTATCTGCTTTAGTTGATGTGTTTTATATTGGAGGAACAAAAAATGGAGCTCTGCTTGGAGAGGCAATTGTTATAAATAATGATAAATTAAAAGAGAACTTTAGATTTTCGCTAAAACAAAAAGGAGCTTTGCTTGCGAAAGGAAGACTTTTAGGGATACAATTTCTAGAGCTTTTTAAAGACGATTTGTTTTTTGAATTAGGACGCCATGCAAATTTTATGTCATCAAAAATAGCAGCTAGTATAAAGGAATTAGGATATGAATTTTTGACCGATCCTGTTTCAAATCAAATATTCCCTATCCTTCCTAATAAATTGATTGAGAAATTAAGTGAGAAATATGGATTTTATATCTGGGAAAAATTTGATGAGAATAGTTCGTCTATCAGACTGGTTACTTCGTGGGCTACAAAAGAGGATGCTGTGGATGAATTTATAAAGGACTTTGCTTCGACTTCTCTTAACCTGCTTTAATGCTCAGCTCTGTATATTGCAAAAAAAAATAAGTAATATTAAAAATGTGTAAACACTTTTAGTATTACTTATTTTATTGCATTATCTCGATGCAAAAGAACTAATCTTTATCAAACTTGAGATTTTAATACCGGCTATTCTTGTTTTAAGCTAATATAGTTTTCCAATCTGTCGCGTACTATAACCATATCAGCCTCTTGATTGCGTATAATTTTATTATTGGCATCGCATGTAAAATCGACATTAGAAAGCACAACTAAATAAATATCATTCTTGGGTAACTCCTCTGCTCTTCGCTGGTCATATATCTTCTTGCGCTCTTCTCTCGAAACCTCGCTAGAAGTTTCTTCTTTATCAAGTGAAGCAACAGGTTCAGATATCTGATTAATTGTATATTCTATAACTAGATTTAAATTCTCGTAATATGCATCTACGGGAAGTTTTGTTCTGCTTTTTCCATCCTTATGGAGATCACCTAAAAGAAAATCAAACCTTTTTTGACGATTTGCTCTCTTTTCTAATACTATATCACATAAATCTATAACATAAGTTTCGTCACTCTCTAAACGAGATAACATACTTTTTTTATTCTCGGGGTTCTTCTCCTCTTGCTTATATCGTGTTGTTGGAGCCTCGGCATTAGAAGGAATAAAATACCAATATACGCTATGTGGTCCTCTATCGGCATGAATAGATGGTATTAAGTTTAACTGATTTGTTTTATCTAACTCTCTCAGTATTTTACGAATCGGCATACCATTTTTATGATCTTTTGCAAATACCCCTGCACTTATAAATGCCGGCATAAGGTCTTTTGCAGGTACAATAGTAACTGAAGTATTCTGAGTGAAATATTCTTCAATTACACTATTTATATTCTCTACTTTTTTTAAATCTATCATCTCAAATATTAATTATTTAATATTGTACTCATGTCATCGAGTGTTACATCCTATCACTATTTCGCCATACTTGCTGTTAAGCAATAAAT
>JAYEOD010000357.1:0-2272 GCA_034722575.1 Bacteroidota bacterium
AGGTGGTAGAGTCCACAATCTCGAAATATTCTAATTGGAACTCCGAAATTTTTTTTATCTCGTTTTTTACAAATAAAATAGTCTCTTGTACAGAATTCGTTGCCTTTTTTTCTGCCGATTGCTTTAAAATTTCATAAATACGAGGTGCTATTTTGCGTTCATCGTCCAATAAGCGTGTATTACGAGAGCTCATTGCTAATCCATCCTTTTCTCTAATAATATCACATCCAATAACATTTACATCAATGTTTTTTTGTTTTACCAGATGCTGAATTATTGCTAATTGCTGAAAATCTTTCTCTCCGAAATATGAGTTGTTAGGCTTAACAATATCAAACAGTTTGTGTACTACAGTGGCTACGCCATTAAAATGTCCGGGACGAAATTTCCCTTCCATCACATTGCCCAAAGCACCAAATTCATAAGTTTCGTCAGGCTCTTCCGGATACATCTCTTCTGTTGTGGGAGCAAATAATATATCACAACCATGTTGCTCTAGCATTGTGGCATCAGAATTTATATTGCGAGGATATTTTTTAAGATCCTCTTTATTATTAAATTGGATAGGATTAACAAAAACGCTCGAAACAACAATGTCATTCTCTTGAGTAGCTTTTTCTATCAACGAAAGATGCCCTTGATGCAGAGCTCCCATTGTTGGGACAAATCCAATTGTTTTTCCAATCTTTTTTTGAGTGGAAATAAAATCCTGTATCTTATATATTGTATTTAATATCTGCATACTAATAAATGCTTATTGAAATTAAGATAAACTAGCGTGTAAGAATTGTTAACATATCTTTTTCAAGAGTGTCTGTCGGTGTCTCGATAATTCGTCCTATTTCCTCGCCATCTCTGTAAAAGATAAAAGTAGGAACACGTTGAATATCGAGGATCGATACATTGGTTCCTTCGGCTTGTTTTTTTCTATTAACACAAATAACAGATGTTTTATTGTTGCTATTTATAAGGTCGATAATTTTAAAAAAATGTGGCACTTGTTCTTGCGAATCGCTGCACCATGTAGCTAATACAACTGTGATGCTATAATTATTTTCCATCTCTTTTAATTTCTCAATTAAAGATGTTTGAGGTGTGTAATCAGAATATCCTGACGAAAAATAATTTTTGAAATCACTGTTTTTAAGTTCTTCTACAGTAACTTTTCCAACAAGCATAACGCTGTCCTTTTTCTCTTGCGTCTTTTCCTCCTTGTCGGGATGAGAAACACACGAGCTTAGAAACAATATTATCAATCCAAAAATAAATTTTGTGTTCATAACTAATCGTTTTATTTCGATGTTTAATATTAATTACAGCGGCAAAAGTAAATAATTATTTTATCGGTAAGGTAGTTTATGGTATTTAATTGATTACTACATGCCAAAAAGTAACTATAAAGGAGGTAAATATTCTTATAAAAGAGACTGCTTGTGGTCTCTCTTCAGGAATCGGTTGGTGCGATTGATATGATTTTCTTTTTGTAACAACATTGCAGGTATCATGGCGTTGTTTAAGAGGGCTTTTTTTAATCGTATCTTGCAATTGTACTGTTGTAGCAATATTAAGTTCTGTGTTGTTATAATCTTTGCTGTCGCTTATTACATCAACTGTAGTAAACGATAACAATGAAAATAAAAAAAGAATTAATACTACTCGACTCATTAGTTTTTCCGTTTTTGTTTATATAATTTATGACGTCGAAGTATGTAATATGTTACAGGAAAGTTATGATATTTTTATAGGGTATTGATTTTCAATACCCATAATTCTACCATTTCAGAAGCACGCCAGTTTTGATTTCTTCGTGTGTTTTTAGACGCTGACCTAACCTTTTTTTGTATGAATAATTCCTTTTGAAATCGTATTTCATTGGATAATTCTGTTTCAATAGGGTGTTTCTCGCCGGTTTTAGTTATTTGTGCCAAATTCGAAAATAAAATAACTACTCTTCCATTAGCTTTAAGGTGCTTTTTCGCTTCCGCGAAGAAGCGAGGAAACAAATCAGAATTGTAATATATTGCTTTATCTAGCCCTGCAATATTATGTGATGCAGGAATCCATGGCGGATTAAATACAATTAATTCTGTTTTTGTATCGCAATTAGCGAATAAATCGCCGTGCGATAAATCTATCTTCGAATTGTCTCTCTCTTGATCTTTTATTAATCCAATAATAGCATTAGGATTAGAATCTGTTCCATAAATTTTCTCGAAACCATGTTTTAACATCTGTAAAGAGAGTACTCCACTTCCTACTCCAATATCTATGG
>JAYEOD010000358.1:0-2270 GCA_034722575.1 Bacteroidota bacterium
ACGACAATGATTATAATGGCGACTTCCATCCGACCAATTAAAAACAAATTATAAACGGATGAAACGCCCATGTTAAGCAATTTTTAACACACACGAGAATGATTATAAATGTGCAGCTCCATCCGACCGAAATATAAAATTATAAACGGATGAAACGAGATTTGTACGAAAAAACAGTTGGTGAAGAGATTGCAAATACAATAACTCATGGCATAGGTCTGTTGTTTAGTATTACGGCATTAGTATTATTAGTGGTTTTTGCCGCTACAAAAGGAACAGCATGGCACGTAGTAAGTTTCTCGATTTATGGCACAACAATGATTTTGGTTTATGCCTCTTCTACGTTGTTTCATGCAATTCAAAATTATAAAGTCAAAAAATTATTTAATTTGTTCGATCATTCTGCTATTTTTTTGCTGATAGCAGGAACCTATACACCAATAACTTTGGTGACATTACGAGGAACATTGGGCTGGACGATTTTTGGCGTGATTTGGGGCTTGGCAATTTTAGGAATTGTTATGAAGGTGTTTTTTATTGGGCGACATAGAATTTTGTCAACATTTATGTTTATTGCAATGGCTTGTATAATTGTGGTGGCAATTAATCCGTTAATAGAAAATATGGCTATGCAGGGTTTATGGCTATTGTTGGCAGGAGGGCTGAGTTATATTTCGGGAGTAATTTTTTATTTATGGAAAAAATTGCCTTATGCGCATAGTGTATGGCATCTGTTTGTTATGGGGGGAACTATATGTCACTTTTTTGCTATTATATTATATGTTGTATAAAAATATTCATTTTCATTTTCACCTTTTAGCGAATGTGTTACCTTTGTCTCCAAAATTAATGTAAGATAAATTATGGCATTGAAATGTGGTATTATTGGAATTACCAATACAGGAAAAACAACTATTTTTAATTGTTTGTCGAATAAAAAAGCTGAAGCAACTAGTTTTGCCTTTAGTACAAATAAATCAAATATCGGATTGGTTTCTGTGCACGATCCACGATTGAGTAAAATCGATTCTTTAATTAAAGCCCGAAAAGTTATTCCTGCTGTAATGGAACTTGTTGATATACCCGGTTTGGCTAAAGGGTCTAGTGAAGGGGAAGGCGTTGGAAATAAATTTCTTATTGATATTCAAAATACAAATGCTTTAATTCATGTATTACGATGTTTTGATGATGAAGCTCTACCTCACGTGGAAGGTAGTGTGGATCCTGTTCGTGATATAGAAGTGTTAAATATGGAACTTCAATTCCGCGATTTGGATTTAGTTACAAGAAAAATTGCTCGACTTGAAAAAGCTGTTAAAACTGGTGATAAGGATGCTAAAAGAGGTATCGTTATTTTAACAGAATTGCAAGCTCATATCGAAGACTTTAGAAATGTACGAGAGTTTGAAATTAGTGAGGAAGACAAAAAGAAATTTCTTGAAGAGATGTTTCTGCTTACTGATAAACCTATTATGTACGTTTGTAATGTTGATGAAGATTCAGCAGTAAATGGAAATGAATATGTAAAGCAAGTAAAAGAGGCTCTTAAAGATGAAGATACTCAAATTATAACTGTTGCGGGTGCTTTAGAAGCTGATATCTCGGAACTTGAAACAGAAGAAGAACGAAATGAATTCCTCTCTGATGTTGGTTTGGAAGAACCAAGTGTTAACCTCATGGTACGTACTGCTTATGATTTGTTAAACTTGCAATCTTTTTTTACTGTTGGCGAAGAAGAAAATAGAGCATGGACTATACGTAAAGGCGATTTAGCTCCCGATGCTGCTGGTGTTATACATAGTGACCTACAACGTGGTTTTATCCGTGCCGAAGTTATTGCTTACGATGATTATATCGAATTCGATGGCTCTGAGGTAAAACTAAAGGAAGCCGGTAAATTACGCATAGAAGGAAAAAATTATCTTGTAAAAGATGGTGATATATTGAATATTAGATTTAATGTTTAAGGTTTTATACCTGATTAATGATATATTAAAAAGAGACAAGCTGTTTATATGGCTTGTCTCTTTTTTTTTAGCGATTTGGCAATGTGTATAGATCAGCGGAACACAATCAGTGTAATTTGCGTAATCTGTGGACAAAAAAAACTCCTCATCTGCGGAACACAATTAGTGTAATCTGCGTAATCTGCGGACAAATTATAGGACAAAAAAAAGCCCCAATCAAGTAAATGATTGAGGCTGTAGAATTAGGCAACGACCTACGTTCCCACCTGGTATGGCAGTATTATCGGCGCTGGTGGGCTTAAC
>JAYEOD010000359.1:0-2260 GCA_034722575.1 Bacteroidota bacterium
TGATTTTTCCGTCCCTTTTTATCAAGAAAAAGGGACAATGTTTTTGAAAAAAACAAAGAAAAATATTATGTTAAATAGAAATCTTAATGCACTGGTATCAGGGCAAACAAATTATAAACGGATGAAACGAGCCATGCTAAAACTTTTAATACACACGCGGATGATTATAATGGCGACTTCCATCCGACCAAAATATAAAATTATAAACGGATGAAACGAGCCATATGCAACTGAGATTAATTAATAATTGAGAATTGATTGAATAAGGCAGTTGCAATAAATAAGTTCATAGGTTCAAATTAATTTGTGTATCGGTGGAGAAGAATTAAATTCAACTATTGTGGTTATTATTTTGTCTTAATAATTAGTAGGGGAAATTATTAGTAATAATTACGAATTTATTATCCGAATATTAATCAGATGAAGAAGAGGCACTATCTATTTTTAGTATTAGCAATAATTGCTGTTTCGGTTATTTATGTTTTTGATAAAAAAAACGATTTGCGGGAGGAGTATGAAAATTATTTAACAGAGGAGTTTAATAAAATACCTCGTTATGAAAATAAAAATTTGAAGGGGATACCAAAGATGGATCGTCCTGATATGGCTGCAATACAAGATTATTATGAGATAATGGATCCGCAGGAGCATCGAGTTCCTGTTGAGCGATTGAAAAAGGCCAGAAAAATATCGGATGAGCGACAAATGATTAAGTCATCGCACTCTTCGGGAATAGAGTGGAATTGTGCAGAATCGGATATGGGAGGCAGAACACGATCGTTTCGGCTGATGAGCATAGTATTTTAGTTACTTTCTCGAATTATGGCGTTACTTCGGTATGGCATACAAAAGATGGTGGTGATACTTGGACAGATAAAGAGGGTGAACTACCTGATATGCCGCTGCGCTGGGCAATTTTCCATCCGGCAAACGATAATCAGGTTTTGTTAGCTACATAAATTGGGTATCTGGAAAACCAATACAATAGGAAATGAAATTACTTATTGGGAGCCTGCTATAGAAGGCATGAGCTCTGTTAGAGTAGATATGCTTAACATCCGCGAAAGCGATAATGTTGTTGTTGCTGCTACGCATGGAAGAGGACTTTATTATGCTGAATATCCTGTAGATTATTGTACTACTGATATTGCTGCAATGGATAACGAGAGTGGTATTTCGGTATATCCGAATCCAACAAAGGGTGTAACAACAGTCGATTTTAAAGGTGTTAAAGATGGAGATTATACTATTTATGTATTTGATAATAACGGACGAGTGGTGCTGACAAAAAGAGTTTTTGTTAATGATAATGGTTCGTGCAAGCTCGATTTAGGGAATCTTGTAAAAGGAAATTATTTTATTAGAACTAATATTAACAATAAAATTCATAATCATAAAGTAGTGGTGATTTAATACTCTTTTTAGAGTAAAATAGAGAGTTAATTTTTGTATTATTGTCATGGAAAGCAATAATAAGCTTTTTTTTATGTTTAATTTATACACAAATTCAAACTTATCGTAATGCAAGTTTTTAAATATTTATCAGCGTTGCTGCTATTTGTCACTGCAACAGTGTTTTCGCAAGAAGTTAGTGTAGATCAGTTTAACGATCATCTGCCTTATAATAATTGTATCTCTATTGCACCTGCTGCAGAGAAAATTTATTGTGCTACACCATATAGTCTGTTTATTTATAACCAGCAAGATAATAGTGTTGAACGTTTTACGAAAATACAAGGGTTGAGCGATATTGATATTAGTAAAATAGCTTGGCACGATGGACTTAATACTCTTGTTGTTGCATATAAAAATACTAATATTGATCTGTTTAAAGATGGTGAGATTATTAATATTTCTGATATAAAACGGAAGCCTATTCTGGGAAATAAAACTATCAATGATATTTTTATAAAAGGGAATTATGCTTATCTCTCGTGTGGATTCGGAATTGTTGTGTTAGATGTTGAAAGAGAAGAGGTTTATGATACATATAAGATTGGGCCTGAGGGAGAACCGATAAATGTTACTGATTTTACATATCATGAAAATGATAATCGTTTTTATGCCTCTACAGAAGCCGGAATATATTCTGCTGATGCTGATAGCCCTAATTTGGCGCATTTTGGTTATTGGCATAGAGATTTACAAATAAATAAGCCACTTGCTTTTTATAGTAAAATAGAGTCGTTTAATCAATATATTGTTACGAATAAGCATTCTAATTTATATGACCAAGATACGCTGTTTCAATTTGATGGCG
>JAYEOD010000360.1:0-2254 GCA_034722575.1 Bacteroidota bacterium
GCGTTTTACTTTTATTAAAAGCTCTTCAACAAGCACCTCTTCACTTTCAATTTGTTTCACTATCTCTTCCAATTCTGCAATAGCTTTTGTGTATGTCAATTTCTCACTCATTTTTATATATTTTTGGTATTACAATTTGCTTCACAAATTTATGGTTATCTATTTCGTGTCTTTCATTGTTTTCTCACTAAAAAAAAGGTTCAAAAACTACTTAATAACAACCAAACTAGAATTATATAAACAATTCATTACTCATCTTTATTTACCACCTCACTCTCTACACTTCCGTGATGGAATGTTGTTACTATTTTATCACCATTTTTTAAGCTTTCGGATGATGTTATGGACTTTTGTTTAAATGTTGTAATAGAAAAACCTCTTTTCAAAACATTTTTTGGATCGAGCAACCTTACCTTCTCTTCCAAAAAACCCACAGATCTATTTTCCATTTGCAGTTGATTTTTAATATGCAGGACAACCATCCTGCCAAAGTTTTTAAGATAAACGTTTTGATTATTTATTATAAACCCAATATTAGAGGTGATATTATCGGAAAAATTTTTCAAAACCACATTTTGATTATTTATTAAAAATCTAATATTCGACACAACACTATCGGAAAACCGTTTCAATTTTCTCTCTTCATCAGTTAACTGAGATGCAACCCTACCAACAATTCTATTTTTATAATCATCGATTTTATTATCGAGTTTATCAAATTTCTCGATAAGATAAAACGCCATTTCTGTAGGAGTAATCATATTTCCGTACGCAACCAACTCTACTACAGTTTCGTTAGTAGAATGCCCAATACCGGTAAGAACAGGCAAAGGAAACTCCGCAATATCTTTCGATAGAGAATAGTTATCATAACACCTAAGTCCCACATCACCACCGCCACCACGAATAATTGTCACCACATCAAAAAACTGCGCTACTTTTTTAATAGCAGCCAATTGGTTACGAATAGACATTACAGCTGCATCGCCTTGCAGTAAAGCAGGAAAAAGAAAATGCTCAAACTTAAATCCTTTTTTATTTTTATCAATAACACTAAGAAAATCGCTATATCCTTTACTTGTTTCCACAGATATTATTGCAATACGCTTTGGCAGCATCGGAAACTTTAATTCTCTGTTTTTAAGAAACAGATTCTCCTTTTTCAGTCTTTCGATAGTCGCTATTTTTTCACGAGCCATTGCGCCAAGCGTAAAAGTTGGCTCTATATCAGTAATATTAATCGACAATCCATACTTAGGACTATAAGAGACTTTCCCTAAAAACATCACCGACAAACCATCTTGCAATTCCTGACTAGCAATTTTTTTAAACTTACGGTTTATCCTGTTAAAATCGCGATTCCATATAATGCTGCGCATTTCGGCAACCACTTTCCCATTTTCTTTATGCACCAAATCCGGATAACAGTGTCCGGAATGAGGATAGTAATTCAACTTAGCTATTTCTGCCGTAATCCAAAAAGAGTGATGATAAGTCCGGTTAATTACCGACTGCAAGCTTTTTGTAATTTGAAGCAGGTTATAAGATTTTTTTGGAGGTTGTTGCGTCATAATCAAAAACTAAATATTACACCAATTTGCGAATCCCATGTAATGTTACCATTAGTATCATTTTGTAATTTTTCTTGAAAAGTAAAATCGATATCCTGTTTCAGTTTAAACGAAAAACCGGCACAAACACTATATCCTATGCCATACTGCGTAGTAGAATAGCTCGAAGCTGTCGGCACATATGTATCATCGAACTGATAATTTGTTACAGGATCGGTTGCTACAGAGAAATAAAACTCTCGTAACATAACGCCTCCGCCAAAGAAAAACGAAAAATCATCGCCATGCAAAGGATGGAGATAAGCACCTAGCTCCACATCTTTCATATGCTCATTAATCAACAAACCATCGCTATCATCTTTAAAAAATTTAAACGACAGTGCGGACGAGAGACTTGCATAATTATTTAAAAAGTAATGATACTCAGTAAACAAAGAAGTCCCCATCATATCGCCCGTACCCGTAAAAGTAATTCCAATACCCGATTTTACCTGTTGCGGATGGATATATGACGATTTCTTTTGCGCTTGCAAAGGCATTGCAGCAATAATTAAAAACAAAAACGATAATATATATTTACTATTCATAAAAGAGAGTTTTTAGGCTTTAAAGGATAAAATTAATATATTTGATGAAATCCACATAATTTATTAAAATTTATTTTAGCATGACAAAAAAAATCA
>JAYEOD010000361.1:0-11555 GCA_034722575.1 Bacteroidota bacterium
AATCAGAAATGTTAAACTTGTTATTCCAAATATCGTAATTGGTGCAATGAACCAATATTTCCAGCCTTTAAACTTTAATCCAATGTCATTGTTTTTAAAAATTGGTTTTTTAAATACAAATAAATAGTTTAGTAAATATTTATCTGTTTAATGTCAGATTACTAGGTTTTTATATAACGGGATACTATCCTTCCTTTTGTAAATGTTTTTGATGATTTAAGATATTTTTTTTGTTTTTTCTGAAATTCCAGAAAAAGATAGAACTTTTTGAGTGATATCACGTAGAACAATAATATAATATACGTGATGTAGAGTAACAAATAGTGTGTGTGATTACTCCGTAATTGTTTTTTATAATTTTTCATTTTTATAAAAGCTTATTATATCACGTTTTAACAAAAAAATATCCGTTATGTTAAAAATTTCGAGTACTGTAAAATGGCTGTTAGTTCTACTTTTTTCTATTGGTGTTATTCAAAATTCTTGGGCGCAGTGTCCATATATTAATAATTTATCAATCGAAGAGACTATTTGTGAGACTGATAATTTACAAATCAACTCAACTATTAATAACGATTCCATAATATCGTGGGAAACTAGTGGTAATGGGGGGTTCACTAATGGAGCAACCGAAGACCCAATATATATTCCCAGTTCTTCTGATATTGCTTCCGGTCAGGTAATTTTAACTGTTTCAGTAACACCATTTGTTGCTTGCGGTGATCCTACAATAGTGTCTCGCGATTTGATTTTGAATATCGTACAAGAGCCAACTCCAAATGCAGGAGATGATGGAAACGCCTGTATCGATGCTGATTATGCTATAACAGGAGCTTCAATATCCGGTGATTATGCCGGTTATTCATGGACTGAAAATGGTGATGGGTATCTGATAAATGGAGGGACTTTGTCGCCAAGTTATGTGCCGGCAGCAACCGATAACGGAACGGTTACTATTACTCTTACTGCCAATGCTCAAAGTCCGTGTGCTACCGATTATTCAGACTTTTTAACGTTAACTATTGTTGATACTCCTACAGCTAATGCCGGTGGAGATAATTCAATTTGTGAAGATGCTACTTTTACTATTGGTGCTGACGCAAATGTTGCAAATAACTCTTCGTTACTTTGGACAACATCAGGTAATGGAAGTTTTAGTAGTACAACAGTGCTTAATCCGGTTTACACACCCGGAAACACTGATATTACTAACGGAACAGTTACTTTAACACTTACTGCAAATGCTCAATCGCCTTGTGCTACGGATGCTACAGACGCTATGGTGCTTACCATTCAAGAGCAGCCAACTGTAAATGCAGGCTCTAATATAACTATCTGTGAAAACGAAAATGGTACTCTTACAGGTAGTGCTACAAATTACAATACAGGCTCTATAGTGTGGTCCACTTCCGGTGATGGTAATATTGATACTCCTTCATCGTTGAATACAACATATATTCCTGGAACAACTGATATAGCAAACGGACAAGCTACATTAACATTAATGGTTGACGGTAACTCTCCTTGTTCGGGAAGTGTTTCTGATGAAGTGATAATTTTTGTTAATGAATTAGCTACAGCTGATGCGGGAGCTGATATTGATCATTGTGGAAACTCTGATGTACAGCTCTCGGGAAGTGCCGAAAATCATTCTTCAGTAGTATGGACTTCTTCCGGTTCGGGTACTTTTGGTGATGCTTCTAGTTTAAATACTGTTTATTCTCCTTCAAATGCTGATACAACTTCCGGTTCTGTTATTTTAACTCTTACAGCAACCGGTTCTGCTTCGTGTAATAATACTTCTACCTCAACATTAACAGTTACTTTTTATCAAAATCCCACAATTAATGCTAATGGAGCGTATGAGATGTGTGAGTCGGATGCTAATGTTAGTCTCTCTGCCTCTGGTGTAAATGTTTCGGCTGTGCAGTGGGCATCAAGCGGTGATGGTGTTTTTGTAGCTCCTCATTCATTAAATACTGTTTATGTTCCGGGTACAAACGATAATATTAATGGATCAGCAAATCTTACTATTACAGGGGTTGCTACTTCGCCTTGTGTTAATGATGTTTCTAATTCTGCATTATTAACTATTGCATCGCAACCTGAGGCAAATGCAGGTAGTGATAAATCGGTATGTGCCGGTGAAACAATTGCTATTTCTGAGGCTTTAGCGCAACACTACTCTAATATATCATGGGTTACTTCCGGTGATGGTGCTTTTAATAATCATCTTTTACAGAATCCTGATTATACTCCCGGTACAGGAGATATTGCAAATGGTACTGTTAATTTAACAATGCAGGTTACAGGCGCAAATGGTTGTAGTAACACTGTTACCGATGTAATGACTTTAACAGTAGAAAATGCTCCTACTGTTGATGTTATTGAAACTGATTATGTTTGTGAAGATGCTTCTTATACTTTTACTTCAAACGAAATTACAGCAACAAATTATTCTTCAGTATCGTGGTCGGGTGGTACAGGAACTTGGGTAGATGATAATACTATTTATCCTACTTATACTCCCGGTGCTTCCGATATTTCTAATGGAACTGTTGTGCTTACTGTTTCGGTAACTTCGGCAGGATGTTCTTCGTCGGCTACCGATCAGATGATTTTAAATATTAGTAGTCTTCCTACTGTTGATGCAGGACCTGATTCGGATGCTTGCGAAAACGAAACTACAATTACCCTAAATGGTAATGCTACAAATTTTTCTTCTCTTTTATGGACTACTTCTAATGGGGCAGGAGTAATTAGTAATTCAAATACTTTAAATGCTTCATATCCTATTCAGGCTTCTGATATTTTAGATGGTTATGTTAATTTCATCTTAGAAGCTGTCGGAGAAAATGGTTGTTCTACTTCTACAATTTCCGATAATCGTCGTGTAAGTTTTATTAGTACTCCTACTGCAAATGCGGGTATCGATGCTACTGTTTGTTCTACCGGCGATTTTGTAAATCCTGATGCTGATGCTGATGAATATGCTAGCATAGAATGGACTACTTCCGGTGATGGCTCTTTTGTTGATAATTCTCTGTTAAATCCAACATATCAGCCGGGTTCTAATGATATTGTAGCGGGAACGGTTAGGTTAACGCTTACCGCGATAGCTCAGACACCTTGTACTACGAATGCAAGCGATTATCTCGATTTAACTATAATACAAGCACCATCGGGTTCTGCCGGTTTAGATAAGGAATCGTGTGGTACTGATGCTGTTAGTCTGTTTGATGCAACGGCATTTGATTATGCAAATATTGCGTGGACTACCGACGGAAATGGTTCTTTTACTCCCGACGCTAATAGTCTGAATTCTACATATAATCCCACTGCCTCTGATGTTACTGATGGCTCAATAATTTTAACTTTAACTATTAATGGAAATACTCCTTGTAGTACTCCTGTTATCGATAATCTTATATTAACTCTTAATGACGCTCCTACATCTTATGCAGGTGCTGATGGCGCAGTATGTTCAGGAAGCAATTATACTGTTTCCGGTGCTACAGCTACAAATTATGCTGTTATAGAATGGACAACTTCCGGTGATGGTTTATTCTCCGGTGGCGATACCGAATCTCCTGTTTATACTTCGGGTAGTAATGATATTGCAGCAGGTACTGTTGTGCTTACTATGAATGTAACCGGTATAGGATCTTGTAATACTACTGTCTCTGATAATATGCACCTTGATATTGATCCTATTCCTGTTTCTGATGCCGGTGTTGATGTAACAATTTGTTCTAATGATACTTATACTTTAGCCGGTAGTGCACAGTATTATTCAAATTTTTCTTGGTCTCATACCGGTTTGGGTACCTTTACAGATAATACCACGCTAACGCCATCATATGCACCAAGTGCCTCTGATATTGCAAAGGGTACAGTTACTTTTACTTTATCGGTGACAGGACAAGGAGCGTGTACAAATACTGTGACTTCTGATATGATAATGACGATTGTTGATACTCCGGCTGCAAATGCAGGAACAGATCAAACAATTTGTGATAATACGCCTTTTACTTTAACTGCTACTGCAACCGATTACTCTTCGGTGCATTGGACTTCGAGCAGTGCTACAGGTTCTTTCTCCGATCCTAATATTTTAAATCCTATTTATACGCCAACCGGCGATGCAGGTACTACGGTTACTTTAACACTAACAGTACAGCCTGATGCAGCATGTTCTGTTCCTGCTGTAATAGATGAGCTTCTTTTAACTGTTACTCCGCAGCCGGAAGTATTTGCCGGTCTCGATGATGATATTTGTGCTTCTACAACAACTTATACCTTAAGTTCTTCTACCGAAAATAATACAACATCTCTTTTATGGAGCACTTCCGGCGATGGTCATTTTTCTGATGATGATATTCTTCATCCGGTATATTCACCCGGTACTTCTGATATTGCTAATGGTACAGTTACTTTAACGCTTACAGGTTCAAATTCTACTTGTGGTAGTGTAACCAATAATATGGTGTTGACAATATATTCTGAACCGGAAATTGATGCCGGTGATATTCAATATTTATGCGATGGTGCAAATCAAATTACATTGAGTACAGCAACCGGTTCAAATTATTCTGATGTTACATGGACTCTTGGTTCAGGAGCAAATGGTTCGTTTACTGATGCGAATGTTCTTCATGCAACATATAATATGAATATATTAGATTATAATAATAATTATATTACACTTAATGTTACAGCAACAGCAATATCTCCATGTTCAGGTACTGTTACCGATCAAGTAAGAATCTATTTTGAGAATGAGCCTGCTGTTGACGCAGGTACTTCTCCTGTTACTATTTGTGAAGACGATTCGCATCAGGTAACAGGTACTGCTACAAATTATTCTACTGTAACGTGGAATGCTCCTAATGGTGATGGTACATGGCAAAATCCAACCTCTCTGATAGCAACTTATCATCCGGGAACGAATGACAGGATAAATGGTTCGGTGATACTTCGCTTAACTGCTAATCCTAATAATCCTTGTATAGACTCTTATTCTGATGATATCACTTTAATTTTAGAACAACTTCCTGAAGTTGATGCAGGTAATGATGCTACTGTTTGTGAATCTTCTAATTATGTAATTAATACTTCTTCTGTCGAAGATTATGCTACTATTGGTTGGACTACTAGTGGTAGTGGTGGTTTTGATGATCCTGCTGCTTTACATCCTATTTATACTCCTAGTGCTGCTGATGCTGCTCTTGGTGTTGTAAACCTTACTCTTACTGCAACAAGTAATACGCCGTGTAGTTCTACTGTTTCTGATAATATGGTGCTTACTATTACTTCCGAACCTACTGTTAATGCGGGTTCTGATGCTGATATGTGTGGTAATGGAACTGATTCTTACTATCTTTTTGATGCTGATGCTTCTGATTATACTACAGTGAGCTGGACTAATGCCGGTGGTGATGGTAGTTTTGATTTAGCTACAATAGAAAAACCTGTTTATACTCCGGGTGCAAATGATATAGCAAATGGAAGTGTTACTCTAGAGATGACAGCTTTTGCTTTATCTCCGTGTACCGGATTTGTTACTGACCAAATGACTATTACTATTCAGGCTATGCCTACATCTGATGTGGGTGCTGATGCTACTATTTGTGAAGGATCTGTTTTTGCCAGAACAGCTGCTGCTACAAATTATTCTTCACTACAATGGAATACTAGTGGTTCGGGTAGTTTTAATAATAATTCCGTTCTTGGTATTACTTATACTCCAAGTACTGCCGATATTACTGCCGGTAGTGTTACTTTATCTATGACTGCATATGGTAATGGATCATGTTTGACAGATGATGTACAGGATGAACTTGTTTTATCATTTGAAACCTCTCCTTCGGTATATGCCGGAGCTGATGAAGAAATTTGTGAAGAGGGTATTTTAATTCAAGATGCTACAGCTGATGATTATAATGCTATTTTATGGACTTCATCCGGTACCGGTGGTACAATTCTTAATGCAAATACTATAACACCTACATATACACCTAGTGCTACAGATATTGCTGACGGTAGTGTAACTCTTACCTTAACAGCTTCTCCAAATAGTCCATGTTCAGGAGATGTTACTGATATAAAAGTTATTACTATTAAAGCAAATCCTACTGCTATTGCAGGTTCTGATGTTTCTATCTGTGAAAACGAAAATTATACTGTTGTTGCTTCTAATATTATAGTAACAAATGCAGCTTCTATATACTGGACTTACAATGGTGATGGATCATTAATAAATTATGATTCTCAAACACCAACATATACTCCGGGTAGTAATGATATTTCGAGTGGTTCTGCAACTCTTACGCTACATGCTGTTCCCGAGCTGCCATGTTCTGATACTGCAACAGACTCTTTTGTAATTAATATTTCGCCTTTAGCAATTGTTGATGCCGGTGATAATGCCACTATTTGTGATGGGAGTACATATATAACTTCTACGGCTTCTGTAACAAATCAAGCTTCAATAAATTGGACTACTTCGGGTGATGGTTTATTCAATAATCCAACACTGTTAAATACAGAATATACTCCAAGTGCTAATGATTTGGCAAATGGTGATGTTACTCTTACATTAACTGCTACTTCCAGTATTGCTTGTAGTAGTGCTGATGTTAGTGATAATATGCTTATCACTTTCCAATCGGAGCCTACTGCTGATGCAGGATCTGCTATTAGCATCTGTGAAAACAGCTCTTATACTATTAATGATGCTACCGCTACAGAGAGTTCTTCTGTAGTGTGGTCAACAAATGGTGATGGTACTTTTACCGATGGAACAACACTTACCCCAACTTATGTTCCGGGGTCTAATGATGTTAATAATGGAACAGTAACTTTAACTCTTACAGCTTATGCTGAGACGCCTTGTTCTGCAGCGGCTACAAGTCAAACAATAATGACTATCAGTCCTTCTCCGGATATTTTTGCCGGTGTTGATAATACACTTTGTGAAGGGCAGTCTTATACTGTTAATGATGCTACTGCTTTATATTTTGCTTCTATTTCGTGGTCAACAACAGGAAGTGGAACATTAACTAATGCGTCATCGATTACGCCAACTTATACTCCTGACGCTAACGATGTTACAGTTGGTACTGTGGTACTTACTTTAACTGCTACTCCTAATTCGCCATGTAGTCAGAATGTTACCGATCAAATAGTTTTAACTGTAGTGGCTCAACCAACTGTTACTGTTGGTGGCGATCAAACAATTTGTGAAGGTTCTACTTATTCTATTATTGATGGTGTAGCAACAAATTATACATCATTAATATGGACTACCAGTGGTACCGGTACTTTTAGTAATAATGCTGTTGAACAACCCTCTTACGATCCTAGTTCTGCTGATGAAGCAGCCGGTTCGGTTGTTTTAACTCTTACTGCTACCGGAAATGCTTCTTGTCCTAATAATGCTTCTGATAGTTTTGTTCTTAATATTACCGATCAACCCGAAGCTGACGCAGGTTCTGATGCAATAATTTGTCAGGGAGATAGTTATTCTGCTTCTGCTACTGTTGTTGGAGATTACTCTGCTGTAAATTGGATTCATGATGGTAATGGTACTATTACCGGTGCAGGTACATTAACTCCTGTTTATCAAAGTGCTTCTAATGATAGTGGTGATGTAACTCTTACTTTAACAGTTACTGCCGATTCTCCTTGTGTTGATGTTACTGACCAAGTAGTGCTTACTATTCAGAATGGTGCTACTGTTGATGTTGGTGCTGATGTGAATGGCTGCGAAAATTCTAATTATCAAATTTCCGGTGTCTCTGTCGCAGAATATTCTTCTGTACTTTGGACAACATCCGGAACGGGAAGTTTCTCAAACAATGGTATTTTAAATCCTGAATATATGCCTTCGGCAGCAGATTTAGCCGCCGGTAATGTTATTCTTACTCTTACTGCTTCGCCTGTTGCTCCTTGTGGTAGCGATGCAAGCGATTCGTTTGTTATTACTTTTATTAATGAACCAGCAGTAAATGCAGGTTCTGATTTAGAGTATTGCGAAGGACAAACAGTGTTAGTAACAGGTGCTACAGCAACTTATTATAGTTCTGTGGAATGGGTTACTTCAGGTTCGGGAAGTTTTACTAATGGTTCGGAATACACTTTGAACTGTCAATATGAACCTAGTAATGCTGATATTACTGCCGGAATAGTTACTTTAACATTAACTGTTAATGGTAATGCTCCTTGTGCTTCTTTATCAGATGAAATAGATGTTACTTTCCAACAACTGCCTACTGCTGATGCAGGTACTGACGCTACAATTTGTGAGAATTCCAGCTTTACAGTTAGTGGAGCTACGGCGCATGATTATACTGCAATAACTTGGAACTCATCCGGAAACGGAACACTAACAAATGGAAATACATTAAACCCTACTTATATACCTTCTTCTGATGATGTGGCTTCGGGACAGGTTACTTTAATATTGTCGGCCTCTTCTGTTTCTCCATGTACTGCTCCGGCAACATCTTCAATGATATTGTTCTTCCAGCCTCAACCTGAGGTAAATGCAGGTGCTGACAAAACAGTTTGCGAGGGCAATATTATTGCTTTAACAGATGCTACTGCAATAGATTATTCTTCGCTGTTGTGGACGACTACAGGAACCGGTATTTTTACTGATAATACGGATTTGAATCCTACTTACCAGCCTAGTTTATCCGATTTTGCAGGTGGTAATGTTACATTGCGACTTACTGCAATTCCTTCTTCTCCATGTTCTGCAAATATTACTGATGAGTTGATTCTTACATTAATACCTGATCCAAATGTTGATGCCGGTAATGATGGTTTAATCTGTGAAGGAGATTCTTATACTGTAACCACTGCCACTGCATCCGATTATAATACTATTTACTGGACAACAAGTGGTACAGGAACATTATCTGATATTAGTACTTTAACACCTACTTATGTCCCCGATGCTAATGATATTACAAATGGTACAGTAACTCTTACATTACATGCCGAAGGCGATGCTCCATGTTCTGCGTCTGTTTCTGATAATATGGTAATAATAATTCAGTCGTTACCAATTGCTGATGCCGGTGCTGATGCTAATTTATGTGATGGAAATACTTATACTATTACTGATGCTACTGCCGAGAATGAGACTACTGTTTTTTGGACTACTTCGGGTAGTGGATCTTTTGTAAATGGAAATACTATCTCTCCAACATATACTCCAAGTCAGGCCGATTTTGCTAATGGAACTGTTGACTTAATGCTACATGTTGTTGGAAACGCACCTTGTTCTAACATTGATACAGATATTCTTGTATTAACACTGTTTGATGAGGTTACAGCAAATGCCGGGCAGGATGCTGACATATGTGAAGATGGTTCTTATACTATTTCTGATGCTGCAGCAACAAATTATTCTGTTATAAATTGGACTACCGATGGTGATGGTTCTTTTAATAATACAGGAACTGAAAATCCTGTTTATACACCGGGAAATGGTGATATTACGACAGGTTCTGTTACATTAACTCTTACCGCAACAGGTATTGCTCCTTGTAATATTAATGTCTCTGATAAGATTCTGCTTACTATAAGTTCTTTACCAACAGCCGATGCGGGTAATGATAAAACTGTTTGTGAAACCAGTTATACTATTACTGATGCTACTGCTGCTGATTACTCTTCACTATTATGGACAACAAATGGTTCAGGTACTTTATCTAATGCAAATAGTTTAACACCAACATATAATGCTAGTGCAGCAGATATTATTAATAGCCCTATTACATTTACATTAACTGCTGCAGCAGATTTTCCATGTTTAGGATCTGTTGAATCAACAGTAGATATCTCTTTTGAGGCAGAGCCTGAGGTTTTTGCCGGTAATGATGCTAATATTTGTGAGAATGAATCTTATCAGGTAACTGGTGCTACAGTTACTAATGGAGCTACAATTTTATGGGCTACCGATGGTGATGGTACTTTTGTTCAGGAAACAACAATTTCTCCGACTTATACTCCGGGAGCTGCTGATATAACAAATGGTACAGTTACGTTAACTGTTACTGTTGAAGCAAATGCCCCTTGTAGTAATGCTGTTACTGATGTAATGGTTATTACATTAAATAACGCACCTTTTGTTGATGCTGGAACTGACAGAGAAATTTGTGAAGGTGATGTAATATTATTTGATGCAAACGCTTCTGATTACTCTTCACTATTATGGAATAGTGATGGAACCGGATCGTTCTCAAATAGTACAATAACAAATCCTACATACAGCCCAAGTGTAGCTGATATTGCAAATGGTTCTGTAGTATTATCATTAACAGCTGCTGCTCAGTCGCCATGTACTGTTTCTGCTACAAATGATGTAGTAATAACTTTTGTGCAAAATGCTGAGGGATATGCCGGTATTGATGCTACTATCTGTTCAAACGAAACATATAATATAACCAGTGCTTCGGCTAATTATTTTTCAAGTGTGTTATGGACTACTTCCGGAACAGGAACGTTTGGTGCTCCAACCAATCTTGTTACAGAATATGTTCCCAGCTCTGCCGATATTGCTAATGGTAGCGTTGTTTTATCATTAGCTGTTTCTCCAAATTCTCCTTGTACTATAGATGTTGTAGATGATATGACGTTAACAATAGAGCAGGGTGCTACAGTTTATGCCGGTGTAGATCATGAAATATGTGATAATTCTTCTATTACTATTACTGATGCTACAGCAACAAATTATTCTACTGTTACTTGGGGAACAAGCGGTAATGGTACATTTACTAATATCAATAGTATAACACCAACTTATACTCCGGGTTCTGATGATATTAATGCTGGTACTGTTACTTTAACACTATCTGCTAATCCTACAGGGAATTGTAGCCAATCTGCTTCTGATAATATGATATTAAGTATTGTTGAACATCCTACTGCTTCTGTGAGCAGTGATACTGAGATTTGTGAGGATGAAATATTTTCTCCTGTTGGTGTAGCAAATAATTATGCTTCTATTTTTTGGTTAACAAGTGGTAATGGTACTTTTAGTAATGTAAATACATTAACACCAACATATATTCCAAGCGATTCGGATATTAATAGTGGTACTGTTGTGCTTACTTTACATGCTGTTGCCGAAGCGCCATGTGTAGCAAATGCTACTAGTCAGTTGATATTAACATTACAGTCTAATCCTAATGTTAATGCAGGTTCTGATGCTAATATTAGTGAAGGGGAATCTTTTACTCCTTCTGATGCTTCTGCCGAATATTATGCTGAGGTGTATTGGGAATCTACAGGAACGGGAACGTTTACTAATGTAGGAACACTGTCGCCAACATATACGCCTAGCGCAGTTGATATAGCTGCCGGGCAAGTCTCTTTGAGTCTGCATGCTACAAGTGAAGTGCCTTGCTTGGGTGAAGAGGTGGATGTTATGTTATTAACTTTTACTGCCGATCCTATTGCGTATGCCGGTGCAGATGCTACAATTTGTGAGGGTAATTATTATGTTGTTACAGATGGTAGTGCAACAAATGCCAGTGCAATTA
>JAYEOD010000362.1:0-2229 GCA_034722575.1 Bacteroidota bacterium
TTGTTAACTGAAATGTCTCATACTCTATGGCATCATAAATACATGATGTATTTTCGTCATCAGATTTTAATAAAAACAGATCGTATTGATTATTTCTGTCTGATGAGAATAATAATACGGTGTCGTTTAACCAGTTAATATCTTTTTCTCTTGCCGAAGAAAATGTTATCTGACGTGATTCAGATATTTTACTGTTGTTATGTTTAATAAATACATTTCCATGGATGATGTGAGCAATATACTTCCCATTTGGCGATATATCATACTCAGAAATGTTTTTTGTAAAAGTTTTGTACTCTGAATTAGTAAAATGAGTATCTTCTATAATGTTGATGTTTAGTTTGTTGATTTGTTTTTTATTATTAATAATAAAAATGTCACTACCTTTTTCGAATGCTATTGTAGAACCGTCATTGCTGATGTTATAATATCTTACCGCTTCACCTTTGTATTCGGTAATCTGTTTGGGAGAGTTAAAAGTTTGACCGTAATCATCTATATCCTGAGAAAATATATTGTATGTCTCATTTCTGGCGCTGATAAAAAGCAGTGTCCTGGCATCTTTCCATTGAGGAAGATAATCATTTCCATCAAAAGTTGTGATCTGAAGATATTTTTTTTCTTCAGTATCATAAAGCCAAATATCTCTATTTGCCGGCCCACGGTAATTCTCTCTTGAGTAGCGACATGAGCCTCTCTCAAAGGCAATAAATTTCCCGTCCGGTGAAATAGTGGGATTAAATCCTAACGATTCAATAATTCTTTTTGGTGTTCCTCCTGTTTCCGAAACAGATAGCATATCGCTTTCTCTTTCTATTTGAGATAAAAAACGGTGACTGGTAAAAAGAAGATCGCCCTCTTTGGTCCAGTCTGATAGATTGTCATTACTTGAATGATAGGTGTGACGTATTAAGTTCCCGGAATTAATACCCAGAGAATAAATATCACTTCCTCCGTTTCTATCGCTGCAGAATGCTATCCTTTTGTCGTTAGGAGACCAAACAGCTTTTTTGTCGCCGGCTTGATTTACTGTTATTCTTTTTGCTTCTCCGCCCGATGTATTTGTAATCCAAATATCATTTTGATAGGTAAACGCAATTTGTGTACCACTACTGTTTAATGCAGGATATCGAACATAAGTGATATTATCAGCTGTTTGTGCTGACAAAGCTATGTAAAGTATTGATACTAAAAATGTTAAAAGTAATCTTCTTGTAATCATATTGTTTGTGATTTTTTTTTATTATTCAAAGTTAAGAAACTATTTTATTTCTCAATAAAATATTTGTGATTCCGATATTATTTATAAATTTGCAGCTGTAAAAGCCCAGGTGGCGGAATTGGTAGACGTGCATGCTTGAGGGGCATGTGACTTATGGTCGTGCAAGTTCGAGTCTTGTTCTGGGCACTAAAAAGCTTTGTTGATTAATTTCAGCAAGGCTTTTTTCTTTTTTTCTTCATATATTCATTCTCCTTTTATAACTTTATCGAAAATTTTAGAAATAAATTAAAAAATTATAACAAGATGGGTAAGAATTTATTATTGATAAGTAACTCAACTAATTACGGTGAAGAGTATCTTAGTTGGCCAAGAGAGCATATTAAGGAATATTGTAATGATAAGGGCGTGAAAAAGGTTTTGTTTGTTCCTTATGCCGGGGTTGGTATTGATGAAGAGAGTTTGGAAAAATCTTTTGATGCTTATGAGACTAAAGTTGGTAAAGTTTTTAGCGAGTTAGGATTAGAGCTTTATTCTATTCATAAGGAGAAAGATCCTGTTGAAGCAGTAAAAAATGCAGAGTGTATTGCTGTTGGTGGTGGAAATACTTTCCATTTAGTATATATGATGCATAAATTGGGCGTTATGAAAGCAGTTCGTGAAAGTATAGAGGCAGGAGTAGCTTATATGGGATGGAGTGCCGGTTCTAATGTTGCTTGCCCATCGTTAAAAACAACTAACGATATGCCAATTATTGAGCCTGCTAGTTTCGAGTGTTTAAATGTTGTCCCTTTTCAAATTAATCCGCATTATTTAGATGCAGATCCTGAAGGTCATGGTGGTGAAACTCGTGAGCAACGTATCGAGGAGTTCCTTTTAGTGAATCGTGATATGTATGTTGCAGGATTGCGTGAAGGGTGTTTGTTGCGTGTTGATGATGGTAAAATGAAAATGGTGGGAGAAAGAAACCTTCGATTGTTTAAGCATGGTCAAGACCCAAAAGAGATTCC
>JAYEOD010000363.1:0-11363 GCA_034722575.1 Bacteroidota bacterium
AATAAATTTGACCATCTGTTTCAATACGTAAAATATAGAAACCTGTTTCAAAATTCTTAAGACGCAGTGTTTTATCGTAACAACTGCCTTCATTCATAACTCTTCCTGTAAGATCGTAAATTTTGTAATGATTAATATCAGAATCTAACCCTTGAATATGAAGTATCCCCTGCGAAGGATTAGGGTATATTTTTACATTTTGATGATTATAAGCAGGTTCATCTATACCAATAACTTCCTCGGGTTGTTCCATATCCAATTGATTGCTCTCTGCCTTAGCTCTTATAATATCTACATATTTAATAAGCTGATCTTCTGAGCTTATTCCATTTATTTCGCCTCTTGCAAAAACATATGCTATATCAAATTGTTCTTTCGATCCAACTTCAAAAGTAAAAGGGCCGGATACACCAACACCTCTTCTGTCAGCACTAGGATTTCCTGCAGTTTCTTCAGTCCAATTAACAGAACCATTAGGCTCATTACCACCAGTTCCCCAAAAACAAGAGTCCGACTCTCCGGGGAACATAAATTTTGCTTCAGGGCCGTAACCACCAGCCATTATGTGAGCATTACCACCATAAATCATATTTGTATTATCCAACCACTTTGCTTGCAAATAGTTATAATATTCAATTGCATACCTTGGATCTTGCATATAAGATGCTCCTGCATTATTAAAACAGTGAAAACCACTCATACCAAATCGCTCGTTATCAACTACTCCATCGCCAAAATTCATTCCATTTATAGCATATCCTTTATTGGCATTACCGTCAGGAGCTTCAAAATCAAAAACAGAACAGTCACCTTCGTATGCTACGTTATCAATATTATCCTGATCAATTGTTGGTCCCGCTATAAAAAGCACTCCTTGCACAGGAGCATTTTCACCATAACACACATCATCAATATATGGACTTTCATCCACACCATCTCTGTTATAGGTGTAAAAAAACCCTTTATCCACATTACATCCTATATAATCATCGTCGGCATAACCTAAATCCATATCAGCAAATAAGCCCAAATATGTATTAGTATATGCGGTATCGGAACGGTTATAAATATCATAATGAAAAAAAAGAGTGTTATATAAAGCAGTATCGTTAGGGTTAGCATACGCATACGCCATAGCGTGCACCTCTATTCCAAGAGGAGTTCCTAAACTTTCATTATGAAGGTCTCTACCATCATTAAATATATAAAAAACAGTCTGATCGCCTCTTATAATAGGATAATCGCCTTGCAAAGGCTCGTATATTCCGTTATTATCGTTATCGAAATAGGGCGCGAGTTGTTCGGCCTGTCCAATTTGCGTATCACCATTCCCAGGCCAGGTTTCTATAGATTCTATAAGATTATAGCCTACCTCCTGCCAATGATTTTTATGATATAAAATATCTTCCTTATTAACCTTCCAAATATTATGATTCCAACGCATATCGTAGGTTTTATCGTAGGTGTCTGAAATAGGACCAGCCCAAAAATCCGCTGACATATTAAAAGAATTAAAATCCGATCCTAGCCTATATCTTTGTCCGGCAAAGTGTAATGAACTATCTTCGTCTAAACCACCCATCCACAATGAAGCACAAAACATAGAATGCACACTATCACCCTTAGGCACTTCAAAATGATTATTTTCTAAATTCCAAAATTGATTTCCAAAATTGTTTATTAAGGCTGAGATATTATTTACATCGATGGTATCATTATTATGATTTTTGATTCTACAATAAACCTCAGCCTGAACATCACTAAGGTAACTAGTATCAGGTGTTGAAGAATTGCAATCTTTAATAAAATAACGCCCAAGCTTAACAAGTCCTGTTGAAGCAAAATGACTATTAACAATTTCATTTGATATCAAAGCAACTGTATCAGTAATTATACCACCTGTAAAACCGGATAAACTCACCAAAAAAAAATTTACTTCTATAGAATCAGGCCAATAATCATTTGAAAGCAATATATCATGAAGATAAATAGTATCCTCTTCAATAGGAAAAGTAAAATCGAGTGTGTCATTTTGTGCAACAGGATGATTTTGAGCATCGACTGATTGTCCTACACCAAAAACAAATAATACAATAGTAAGAAAGAGTGTTAGATTTTTCATAGATTTATAGTTTATTTTTTTACAAGATAAGAAAAATTATTGATTTTTGAGAAACAAAAGAATTCCGAACAAATAAATATATTAATTACAACTAAAATAATATTCCATACCTTTGCTACTAATAGAACAAAACAAAAAAATTATGCAATTGAATCTTACTAAGCCATTGGCTTTTTTCGATCTTGAAACAACCGGAATTAATGTTGGTAAAGACAGGATAGTTGAAATAAGTATAGTAAAAATAAATATCGACAATAGCGAAGAGAGGCTGACTCAACGTATAAATCCCGAAATGCCAATCCCACTGGAATCGTCGAAAATACACGGTATTTATGATAAGGACATTAAAGATGAACCTACTTTTGCTGAAGCAGCAAACAAAATAGCACTTTTTCTTAAAGGATGCGACCTTTCGGGATATAACCTTATTAGATTTGATGTGCCTGTACTTGTTGAAGAGTTTTTGCGTGTTGATATTGATTTTGATATAAAAAAGCGCAAAATTGTTGATGTGCAAAACATATTCCATAAAATGGAACAGAGGACTTTGGTTGCTGCTTATAAGTATTATTGCGACAAAGACCTTACTAATGCGCATAGCGCCGAAGCTGATACTGTTGCTACTTACGAAGTATTTAAAGCTCAATTAGAGCGCTACAAAGAGACTCCATTTACCGATAAAGAGGGAAATACTTCTATCCCTATACAAAACGATGTTAATGCACTTCACGATTTTACGCATTATAATAATAATGCCGATTTATCAGGACAAATTATTTTTGATAATGATAATGAAGAGGTTTTTAATTTTGGTAAATATAAAGGACAAAAAGTTAGTGAAGTATTCAAAAATACTCCCGGATACTATGATTGGATGATGAAAACAGACTTCCCGCTTTATACTAAAAAACTACTTACCGAAATAAAACTGAGAGGATTTAATAAATAATTAGTGTTGTGCGTAAAGTCACGGTGTGACTCAACTTTAAGATAAAAAAGAAATTAAACAGTTTTTATTCAGTCGTTTAAACAAGTCACGCCGTGACTAACTCTGAAATTGCTGACTTTATAGACAGACTATAATTAAGGGTTAATTTTTCTTAAAAAATTAAAATTTAATTCAATAAAGGATAAAAAAAATTTACTTTTAACAAATTATCTGTTTGTGTTAGTTTACACTTAATCGTGATATAAACTTCATCCTGTCAAGGCAAAAGAATAACGCAGAAAAAACATGTTAATCATGTAAATCCTGTCTAAATTATAAACAGATAAATTTGTATTACAAAAAAGTTATCATGTGAAAAAGATTATAGCAACCACACTTATTATAATATTCTCAATAACAATATTATATAGTCAGGTCAACATAGATTATTTTGAGCGGAAAGGACAATTTGCCTTGCATCAAAAAAAGTATAACCGAGCAATTGAAGATTTTAATGTTGTTATATCGCGAAAAGAGAATCCTTTTAAGGCATATTTTTTTCGTGGTATAGCAAAATACTATCTGGGAGATAATCAGGGCGCTATTTTCGATTTCACCAAAACATTAGAGATACATCCTTACTACAGTCGTGCAGTATTTTATCGCGGTGTAGCATACGCCGGAATGCTCGATCTAAACAAAGCTTTAAAAGATTTGAATACAGCAATAGTGCTAGACCCATACAATGCCGATTTTTTTATTGGACGTGGAGCTATTTATCTTCAGCTAAACAAATACGATAAAGCGATAAATGATCTCGATGAATCGATACTTATCGACCCTGAAAAACCTTTAGCATATCTGAATAAAGCCATTGCCTACAAAGCACAGGAAAAATTTTTAAAGGCGATAGAAAATTGCAATATTGCTATAAAACACAACATGTTATATACTTCGGCTTTTTTGATGCGAGGTTTAACAAAATACGAAATGGGCTGGCATAAAGAGGCTCTTTTAGACTTTAATCAAGCTATAAAAATCGATAACAAAAACCCGCGTAATTATTATTATCGGGCTTTAACAGAATTTCAATTAAACAATATAGAGGGGATGCTAAGCGACTATCAAAAAGTTATCTCTTTAGATCCTTATAATGCTTTAACCTATTATAACAGAGCGATTATTTTTTGGCAGATGAAAGATTACGATCTGGCGATAAATGACTTTGACAGAGTAGTTGAAATAAATCCAAATAATATTTTAACATACTTCAACAGGGCAAATTTAAAGTTGCAGATGAAAAATTATAATGGAGCCGTTACAGACTACGACAAAACAATTGAGCTATTTCCTCAGTTTGTACGAGCCTATATGAATCGTTCGGCAGCAAAAACGCATATCGGCGATACAAAAGGTGCTTATCGCGATAGGACACTTGCTAATAACATTATGCAACAGCATGATTCTAATATCAAAAATGGCATAGATGATTTTCAGTGGATCGACTCTACCTATTTTCAAAAAATAATAGAGTTTGAAGCAGAATTTAATAATGCAGATATTGTTGTAGGAACAGATAAAGAGCGTTTCCGAATACTTCCCGAAAGATCATTCTTTTTCTCGTTAAGCGATAAAAACACAAAACCCAAAGGAAATATCAACACTTTTGCCAGCGATTTTAACGTTAAATATAATCTGAATTACTATCTGTGTTTAACAAATAAAAATTCAACTATCAGCGACTCTTTATTGTTAACAGAACTAGCCGGGCTCGACACTAATACAAACATCTCTTCAAAAGATAAATATCTTGTAAAAGGAATTGTACACCACCTGCTACACAACTACTCCTCTGCAATTAGCAGTTATACTATGGCAATAGTAATGGAACCATATTATTTTCCGGCATACATAAATCGCGCTCAAGCGGTATATGATATGAAAGAAAAAATCCGCAAAAATAAACAACAAAAGAAATTTATTACACTGGGAGGTTCTGCTGTAAAACAGTCGAATAACAATGAAGAGATGGATTATACGCCGGTAATTGAGGATCTTAGAAAGGCTATAAAAACCAATTCAAATTTATCGGAAATATGGTATAATAAAGGCAATGTGCTAAATAGAATGAGGAAATATACCGAAGCTTCTGTCCATTTTTCAAGAGCCATAGAGCTTAATAAATCGTTTGGTGAAGCATATTATAACCGTGGCTTAACATTAATCTTTTTACAAGATACAAAACAAGGATGTGCCGATATGAGCAAAGCCGGCGAATTGGGAGTAAAAAATGCTTATCGTATTATTAAAAAATATTGTAAGGAATAAGATTGAGGTTTCCTCCTTCGCTTTGGCTTCGGAAGACAAAGAGATTGATTGTTGGATAAATGGTATAATTATACAATGATGTAATGACTATTAAATGATGCGAAGCTAATTACGACTAAGGTTAAGATTGAGGTTAAGATTGAGGTTAAGATTGAGATTGGTTGAATGACCATAAATGACATGTAGCTAATTACAATTAAGGTTGAGATTGAGAGATTATCATACAATATTTCCCTATATTTGTAAAAAATATTCTATTATGAAAATCATCTGTATAGGTCGCAATTACGTACTTCACGCAAAAGAACTGAACAACGAAGCTCCATTTGAGCCAATATATTTTATGAAGCCCGACTCCTCGCTTCTGTTAAAAAACGACCCTTTTTATCATCCCGATTTCTCAAATAATATTCAGTACGAGACAGAGCTTGTGGTACGTATCAACAGAGTAGGAAAAAACATTCAAGAAAAATTTGCTCATACATATTACGAAGAGTTTGCTCTAGGAATTGACTTTACTGCGCGTGATTTACAAGCGGAATTAAAAACAAAAGGCTTACCATGGGAAAAAGCAAAATCCTTCGACCAATCGGCAGTGCTTAGTAAAATGGTAAACATAAAAGAGTTTCCCGACATAAAAAATATTATTTTTTACTTAGAAAAAAACGGAAAAACAGTACAAACCGGAAATTCGGGTGATATGACTTTTACTATCGATTATTTAATAAGTTATATTTCGCGATTTATGACACTTAAAATTGGTGATTTAATATACACAGGAACTCCTGCCGGAGTTGGCAAAACAGAGATCGGCGATAATCTTGTTGGGTTTCTTAATGGGAAAAAAATGTTTGATTTTAAGATAAAATAAACCCCATCAACTTGTTAAGAAAAAAAAAGGAGGTATGGAAAAGCCAGATAAAATATTATAAAAATCATTTTTTTCATCTGCTAAATAAATTATATCTACTTCAACACAATCCTATTAATCACCCGTGCTCCAACAGTGTCGTTAAGGGATTTTACTAATTTTTCTTTTGCATAATTTAGTTCGTTGCGCACTACAGAGCTGGTAAGCTCTACAAAAAGGACTTTATGATGAATTCGTAAGCTTGTTGTATATTTCCCTATCATTGGACCTACAACATTTTCCCAATTCGAGATCAATCGTTGTTCGTTAACTCTTCCATCGATACGATAGGCTTTTAAAAGGTATTCTATTACCTCTTTTAACGATTGCTCATTTGAATCTCGAAATTTTCTCATTCTACTATCTCTTTTACGTTTCCTTCACTAATTTCAAAAATTTTATGATCGATATCTAACTCTTTAAAAAGATATTCTATTCTCTCTTTTTGAGTATCGGTAATAAAAACCTGTCCAAAACTATTTTTACTAACCAGCATTATCAATTTCTCAACACGATTATTATCCAATTTATCAAAAATATCATCGAAGAGTAATATTGGTTTAAAGCCCTTTATTTTTCTGGTATACTCGAACTGAGCTAGCTTTATAGCAATAACAAAAGATTTTTGTTGTCCTTGCGAGCCAAATTTCTTTATCGGATAATCGCCTATCTTAAAAACCAAATCATCTTTATGCACCCCCACAGTAGAGTATCTTACAGCACGATCTTTATTTAAGCTCTCTTTCAACAAAGCAGAAAAATCATTATCTTCCAGTTTAGAAAAGTATTCAATGCTAACCTCCTCACTCCCATCGCTAATAAAGTCGAAATAATGTTTAAAAATAGGCTCGAAATCCTTTAAAAAAGAGACTCTCTTTTTATAAATCTCTTTACCCAGCTCAATCATCTTATCATCCCAAATTTCTAATGAAGAGTAGTCGAAAAAATTACGCTCTGCAAACTGTTTAAGCAAAGCATTACGCTGAGTTACTACCTTATTGTAATTAATCAAATTATTGAGATACAATTTATCGAACTGCGAAATAACACTATCAATAAATTTTCTACGCAGCTCACTACCATCATTAATCAAGTCCCTATCATATGGAGATATCATCACCAAAGGATAAACTCCTATATGATCTGCTAAGCGGTCGTACTCTTTTTTATTCTTTTTAAATTTTTTTTTGTGATTCCTTTTTAATTGGCAGCTGATTTGATCTCTCTTATCCCCGCTCCTATCATACAGCCCATGAATAGCGAAAAACTCTTCGTTATGATTAATATTTTGAGCATCGACAGAGTTAAAATAGCTTTTACAAAAAGAGAGATAATATATAGCATCAAGCACATTAGTCTTGCCAACGCCATTATTACCAATAAAGCAATTTATTTTTGCCGAAAAATTAAAATCAACTTCAGTGTAGTTCTTAAAATTTGCTAGTTTCAGTTGTTTCAGATACATAATTACATTTTTCTAACACTATCAGCCACTTCATCCATAAGCCATTGCGGAGTACTTGTAGCACCACAAATCCCAACAGAATCAACATTAACAAACCATTGTTTTTGTATTTCATCTTTATTAGAGATAAAAAAAGTATTGTCGTTTTGTTCTTTTACAATTCCATAAAGATACCGTCCGTTAGAGCTTTTTTTACCCGAAACAAATAAAATAATATCATATTGCACAGCAAACAGTCTCAAATCGGGTGTACGGCGTTTCATCTGACCACAAACAGTATTATTTTTCTCAAAATCAGGATTCTTACTTACCTGTTGCATCTTGCTAAAAATCTTTTCTGCCAAAATCTCAAATATTTCGGCACTCATAGTAGTTTGCGAATACAGCCTGACAGGCTTATTAAAATCTATCAAATCCAAATCCTTTTCCGAAGTAATAACAATTGCCTTATTGCCAATCTGTCCATTAAGACCAACTACTTCGGGATGACCTTTTTTTCCATAAATAACAATCTGCCCCTCTAAAGAGCTGAATTCTTCGGAAGCTTTTTTTATTTTTTGCTGCAATTTTAATACAATCGGACAAGTAGCATCAACAAGAGTTACATTATTTTTTTCAATGTCTTGATATGTTGAGGGCGGTTCACCATGAGCACGTACCAACACCTTTTTTCCCGACAGGTTTTTTAAATCATTATGATTAATAATCTTCAATCCGGCATCAGAGAGTCGGTTTATCTCAGCTTCATTATGAACAATATCGCCTAAGCAATAGAGCTCTTCACCATTATCCAGCTTCTGTTCAGCTGTTTTAATAGCCTCTACAACACCAAAGCAAAACCCTGAATTATTATGTACTGTTACTTTCATTATTAAGTATTCCTCCTATTTATTTTACCACACACATATCAATCACAAAGGTAGAATATTTAGAAAGATAATTTAAAAGCTATTAAGATTTGTTGTTATAGTAATATAATTTGGTGAACCCACTAAATGGTATGCAGCACGCGAATAGTTAAACTGAAATTTAGAAATTCTAAATCCTACACCCCACGAAAAACCAACTGTACCCATTTTAGAATCCACTTTCATCTCTTGACGACGGCGATAGTTATATCCTAATCTTACAGAAAAATTCTTTGTAGGAATAAATTCACCACCAATCACCACATGTCGTAATACTTTTTTACCAAAATTATCAGTATTATCAGGCACTTCACCGGTAAAAGGGTCAGGTTGATTTGCCACATCATTAGGATCGATATAAGTAAGATCGAATGTTTGAAGATTTGTTAGCAACAAAGAGTATCTAAAAGGAAGGTGTTTTAATCTTTTTGATACACCAAACTGTATCTCGAAAGGCAATGATTCGTTAACACCGGGATTATAATTCTTTATTTGTCGTCCGATATTTCGAAACACCAACGAAGCGGTAAGCTGTCGATCGGGATTATTATAAGTACCGGCAATATCAACTGCAATACCATACGAAGAATACGACTCCATAAAACTCGAAATAAATTTTACATTAGCACCAATAGAAAATGTTGAATCTAAAGCTCTTCCCCACCCTATCATTATAGCATTTTCGTTAGCAGTAAAAGTTCCCTCTTCCTCACCAAGATTATTAGTATAAATAAACTCGCCATAATTTATAAACTGCACAGAAGCCACAAAGCTCCCATATTTTGAAAAAGTTTTCGAATAACTGGCAAAACCATAATTAATATCCGCATAGTAATCCACAAAACTCAAGGCTATCCGGTTATCCATTTCAGGCGATATTATTGATGGATTTGTAACACTTAGCGTGATGTCATTATCGTCAATAGCAACAAAATTTCCTCCTAAAGCAGAAGCACGTGCCGAGTTGCTTAAGTTAAGAAAGCTGTATGTACCATCACCACCAATTTGAGCTATTGCATTAAAAGAAAAAAGTGCTGTAAAAACAGTCAATATCAATAATCGTGTAAATCTATTCATAAAAATCAAGTTATAACTTAAAGCAAATATAAACCTATATAATCAATAACAATGATTCAATAGAATTTTATTATCGATAAATATATCTTCCGTAGAAAAAGAAACGCAAAAAGTTTTGAAATATTTTCGATTCAACAAAAAAATTAGACTCTTAAATCTCTTTCAGAAAATCAGAGGTTTTTATTTGAAAAAAAGCTAAAAAAATTTAGCTTTGCAAAAAGCTAAAAAAATTAATAAACAACATAAATAATGATTAAAAATATTACTTCATTACTTTTCGGCATATTACTGTTTCCTTTAATAACAATATCTCAAGAAATTAAAGTTATTGATAAAGAGACAAATCAAGGCATTGAATTTGTTTTTGTTTATAATTTAAACCAAACACAATCCACTATAAGTAACCACTTAGGATTTTTCGACAGCTCTATTTTTCAAAAAAATGATACTATTATTCTACAACATCCATCATATAAAAAAGAAATTTATGCTGTAAACTCGATTAACAAAGAAATAGCATTACAAAAACGATCTATCGACCTTGAACAAGTGATAGTTACAGCAAACAAATGGGAGCAAAATATAAAAGAGGTTCCAAACAAAATAGCAACCATAAAAGCACAAGAGATTAGTTTTAAAAACCCGCAAACTTCTGCCGATCTCATCGGGGCAACCGGAAAAGTATTTATTCAAAAAAGTCAACTGGGAGGTGGAAGCCCGATGATAAGAGGATTTTCTGCTAATTCGGTTCTTTTGGTTGTAGATGGCGTTAGGATGAATAACTGCATTTTCAGAAGCGGAAATCTGCAAAATATTATCAACCTCGACCCAAATATCATCTCTAATTCGGAAATTATTTTTGGCCCGGGATCTATCATCTACGGAAGTGATGCTTTGGGTGGTGTAATGGATTTTCATACAAAACAACCGGCTTTTAGCTATAAACCAAATCATATTAATGTTTCGGCAATAACGCGTTACTCAAGCGCCAATAACGAAAAAACCGGACACGTAGATATTAATTACTCTGCAAAAAAATGGGCTGCCTTAACCAGTATTACTTATAGCAATTACGACGACTTGAGAATGGGCAGTAATGGCAATAACGACTACACCAGAAATAATTACATCGATCGCATTAATGGAATCGACTCCATATTATTAAATAGCAATAGCGATGTGCAAAAATATTCCGGCTATAATCAAATTAATTTGATGCAGAAAGTAAAATACAAAGCATCGGAACACGTAACTTTTGATTATGGTTTTCACTACTCTAACAGCAGTAATATTCCGCGTTACGACAGGTTAATACAAGAAAAAAACAACGAATTAAAATATGCTGAATGGTATTACGGGCCACAGTTGTGGATAATGAATAATTTTTTTCACTTTTTCATGCATGTCTACTTTTTGTTGTTCTTTTGACATCATTATATATATTTATACAACTCAATTATTTAAAGGTTTCGAGAAAATAGCTATGTTTTGCCGAAATTTCACAATATTTCTTTTAAATTAGGAGTTTTTCAATATTTCAAATTGAGCCAATAAATGGTGTTGGGGCCCTTTAACTTTATTACCTTAAGCCGATGGAGAGATTTGAACTCTCGGCCTGCTGATTA
>JAYEOD010000364.1:0-2214 GCA_034722575.1 Bacteroidota bacterium
AATCAATCAACCAATCAATCAGTCAGTCAATCACTCAATCAACCAATCAATCAATCAACCAATCAACCAATCAATCAACCTCAACCTCAACCAGTCAATCCTCTTGTTTTCCGAAGCTAAAGCTAAGGAGGAAATCTCTATCTTTTCACAAAATCTTTTATTATTTCTTGAAACCAGACTTTGCCTTGTTTTTTTAGTGTGGAGTTTTCGTTTTGTTTGCTCTCTTTAATCCAGTTGTTTATATTTTGGCCATAGATTGCAAAGTTTTGTTTTTTTACAGCACAAAATCCGTTGTTAAAGATGTATAGCGCTTGTGGTTGGTAGGTACTGTTAAATATATCGCGACTGAATTTGTAGTGCGAGTTATCGATATTCATCTGACCTAAAATAGTGGCGGGAATATCGTATTGATTGGCGGTTTGGGGGATTATTGTATCGTGTACATTTAATGCTCCGCCAAGCCATAACATGGGTATATGGTAGTTTATTAAGTCGTAGTGTGCATTATTGGGCTCTATTTTTTTTCCATGATCGGATACAAGTACTACCAATGTATTGTCCCACCACGGTTGTTGTTTTGCATCTTTAATAAAATTCGCTAAATGCTTATCGGTATATCGTAAAGCGTTAAAGAATTTACTTTTTCTGTCGTCGCCCTCTATTTCTGTTTCCATAGGCACATCAAAAGGTTCGTGACTACTTAACGTGAAAGCTACGTGGAAGAAAGGTTCTGTGGCGTTGTTGTTAAGCTGTAAGAGTCGTGGAAAAAGATATTCGTCGTGAACGCCCCATTTGCTGGTAGCTAAGTGTGCCGGAAAATCTTTTACTGAAAAAATACTGTCGAATCCTCCGTTAATGCAATACGATGCCATATTAGCAAAATCGAGATCGCTACCATACATAAAGGCGGTTTGGTAACCTATTTTGTTAAGATCGCGTGAAAGAAAGTTGAGTGATTCAGATTTACGTGGGAAGTTTACTACAGATGTTTTGGGTAACGAAGGATATCCGCTAATAATAGCGCCCATGCCTTCGTCGGAGCGATCGCCGGCAGCGTAGATATTTGAGAACAGAACCCCCTCTTTAATGAGTTTTGAAAATCCGGGAGTAATATTTTTATATTCTCCCAGCTCCTCAATAATCTGTGCCGTAAAACTTTCTAGCATGATTATTAAGATATTGGGACGTTTTGTGGTTAGTAAATATTGTGTGGGAGCAGTTTGGTTTTTTGTAGCATCGAAAATCTTTTTAGCATTCTTGTCGGTAAAATAGTGTGGCCTCTCATTATTACTATCCATTTTAGTTATGGAGTAACCGAAATTCCATACTACATTAACAGCAGCGTGATTTGGAAATGATTTTTTGTGGAAATATACTTTACTGATATTCATAACAGAAACACCAAATCCTCCACGGATAGGGATTATTAATGCGGCTGTCAGGAATAAAAAAACCGGGATATTATACCATGAACCACGATTTTTTGGGTTTAACCCGGATAAAATCTTTTTGTTTAAAAAGAAAAACAGTAGTATAAAGACAATATAGAGTGTTGTGAGCCATGCTATGCGCAAAAAAGTAAGCGAAGCCATTGCTTCTTTAGGGTTTTTAAGATAAACAAAAGGGGAGATGTCGGTTCTAAAACCCCAATACGAATACAATTCTGCATCGCCAATTATCATTAACGAGAGAAGTGTTATAAAGATAATATTATATATCCTGATGGTTTTTTGAACCATTTTGTTTTTTACAAAGGCTCCCAAAACCAGTATAAATCCGGGGATTATACTAAGATACCCTGCCATGGAGATATCCATCCGAATGCCATATAAAAACATTTTTACCCAATCGCCAATCGCATAGTTGGATGATATATCAAAATTAGCAAACAAAAAATATACTCTAGCGATAAGAAAAAAGAGTGTCCAAAAAAGAAATTGTTTAGCGAGAAAAAGTATATGTTGTTTAAGCATTATGTCTGTTTTATATTTATAATGCAAAAATAATCTTAATAGTGAATAAAAAAAATCAGTCGATAGCTTAAAAAGAGTGAGGGCGAATGTGTAAAGAGAAGTCATAATTTGTCTCTACACATTCGCTAGAAGGGTATTGATTTTTTTAAAACACTTTGGGATTATATATTTAGTTTTTCCAACCTTCTTTTTCCATTTGTAAAAATTTAGCTTTTTCTTCTTCTGTCATAGTTCTTATGTC
>JAYEOD010000365.1:0-2211 GCA_034722575.1 Bacteroidota bacterium
AGTTTTATTAAAAATTGTTTTAAATATATTTTGTTCTATTTTATTAAACTCCATATTTCGTCGGTTATACACAACCTTGGCTACCTTTACAGCTTTAGCATACGAATATTTAGAGTATCCTGATTTACCACCCCACATAAAAGAGGGAATAAAATTTCTTTGATAGCCATCGCCAAATACATTACTATTTACACCAACTACTGAGCCTGTATTAAACATAGTATTGATACCACATTTAGAATGATCTCCCATAATTAACCCGACAAACTGCTCTCCTGTATTAGAAAACGATTTATCAACATAGCTCCATAACCTAACCTCTTCGTAAGTATTTTTCAAATTAGAAGTATTAGTATCAGCACCTAAATTACACCACTCTCCTATCACACTATTACCAACAAACCCGTCGTGTGCTTTATTAGCATAACCTAAAAAGACAGAGTTATTAACCTCTCCTCCAATTTTAACATGTGGTCCAAAAGTAGTTGCGCCATATATTTTTGCTCCCATTTTTATTGTTGAATTATTACATAGAGCCAAAGCTCCGCGAATTATAGCGCCTTCCATAATTTCAGCATTCTCACCAACATAAATAGGTCCATTTTCGGCATTCAGTATAGCACACTCTACGCGTGCCCCCTCTTCGATAAAAATATTTTCTGCGTTAAAAACAGTATTTGTTTTAGAGATAGGTTGTGACTTTCTACCTTCTGTAATCAGAGTAAAATCATTTTCAATCTCTTGTTGATTATTTTTAAAAATCTGCCATGGAAAACTAATTCTTGTATGATTTTTATTATACTTTTTATATATCAACCCATTACTATCAGGGCTATCAGTCCCTTTCATCTTCTCAGATCCTGAATCATGCATATCTTTCAAATCTTCTTCATCCAACCGAATTGCAATAATATAATCATCAGTAACTATGGCTTCCTTTCTTTTTAATATAGAAATTTGTTTTACCATTTCTTTTGTTGGAATAACAGAGCCATTGATAAGGATATTATCATTTTTTTTAATCAGCGAATATTTTTCCAACAAATAATTTTCTGTAAGAAAAGAGACTTTTGCGTCAAGATATTTCTCCCATTTCTCGCGAATTGTAAGAATTCCTACTCGCAATTCACAAATAGGGCGTGTAAATGTTAATGGCAATAAATTTTTTCTGGTGCTATCGTCGAATAATATATAATTCATCTCTATTGTTTTATATTTAATACCTAGTCAATAATAAAAATGGAGGAGTATTTTTATTTTTCATTTAAAAATATAAAGGTACAAAAAATGAAATTATCACACACAAAAAAAGCCCTTATACAAGGGCTTTTTTTATCTTTTTTTAAGAAGTACTACTCAGATTACTTATTAAACTTTTTGTATCTAGTCTTAAATTTATCCACACGACCAGCAGTATCAATTAATTTCATCTTACCAGTAAAGAAAGGGTGTGATGTATGAGAAATCTCCACTTTATAAAGAGGATATTCATTACCATCTTCCCACTTAATTGTCTCTTTTGTATTTATCGTAGAACGAGTCAAAAACGCATATCCGTTTGACATATCTTTAAACACTACGAATCTAAATTCTTTTGGATGAATGTCTTTTTTCATAATTTTTTTTAAATTTCTAATTTACAACAACTTACTAATTGCCTACAAATTGAATGGCAAAAGTACTTCTTTTCATCTGAATTACAAAGCTTTTATAATTAAAGCCTCAAAAAAAAGCATTTTATTTATTAACAGCTAAATTTGAATCACAAATTCTGCTCCAATACATTAATACACATCGCATTATCATCACCATAAAACAAGTCAGAAAAATAGACCTCCTCTATTTTTTTTCTATTGCCATTATTATTGCCATAAACGAATCTATACATAGTAGAATTTTCAGATAACAGCCTTAACAAATCAGTTTCATCCTTGTAAAAGGAAAAATAAATAACCCCCAAAGGAGAGATAAATTTTTCATTATTAGGTATAGCTAGTATTATCTCATTATCAAAAAACTTTTCTCTATTTATCAGATAGATACTTTTATAGTATTCATAATTATTAAGATATTTATTATGATTAGAGAGATATTTATATTTTTCGAAACTCTCTAACAGAGGAACGATATCATAATCTTCGGGGATAAATAGTTTTGAAATGCTATGAGAAGTTTGTCCAAAATACGCCATCATACCGTGTACAACACTTA
>JAYEOD010000366.1:0-2196 GCA_034722575.1 Bacteroidota bacterium
AAGAGGGTGGTGAATTTGAATTAGCCAGCTGGGATTGGTGGTATTATGCTGAAAAAATTCGTAAAGCAAAATATGATATTGATGAAAATGAGTTGCGTCCTTACTTTAAGTTAGAAAATGTTCGCGAAGGAGCCTTCTTAGTTGCTAACAAGTTATATGGAATTACTTTCGAAGAGATTCATGATGTACCTACTATTCATCCTGAAGCAAAAGTATTTGAAGTAAAAGATGAGAAAGGTAAACACATTGGTGTTTTCTTTACAGATTATTTACCTCGTGCTAGTAAAAGAGGTGGTGCATGGTGTAGCAATTATCGCGGACATCGTGTAGTAAATGGTAAAGAGATTTATCCTTTAGTAACAAATACTTGCAGCTTTACAAAGCCTTCGGGTGATAAGCCTTCGTTATTAAATATCGATGAAGTAGAAACTCTTTTTCATGAGTTTGGTCACGCTTTAGATGGTTTATTTGCTCAAAATAGCTACTCAACATCATATGTAGCAAGAGATTTTGTTGAGCTTCCTTCTCAAATTATGGAGCACTGGTCAACAGAGCCTATGGTGATGAAAATGTATGCTAAGCATTACAAAACAGGAGAAACAATTCCTGATGCGTTAATTGCTAAGATGCAGAAAAGTAGCTACTTTAATCAAGGATTCGGAAATACAGAGTTCCTTGCTGCTGCTTATCTTGATATGGCATTTCATTCTGTAGAGAGTGCTGAAAATATTGATATAGCAGAATTTGAAGACAATTTTTTACATAAAAAATTAGGACTGATTCCTGAAATAGAGTCGCGTTACAGAAGTACTTATTTCCGTCATATTATGGGTGGTTATGATGTAGGTTATTATGGTTACCTGTGGGCAGCTGTTTTAGATAATGATGGCTATCAGGCTTTTAAAGAAAATGGACTGTTCGATAAAGAGACTGCTAAATCGTTTCGCGTAAATGTTTTAGAGAAAAATGGTCTTGCAGATCCTGCAAAACTTTATCGCAACTTTAGAGGTGCAGATCCTAAAGTAGATGCTCTTCTTAAAAATAGAGGTCTGTTATAGTGTTTGATAGTTACAGGGTGACTTGATAATAAAAGTACATATAATAATCTTTATGTCAATTAGTCACCTTGTGACTTGTGGATTTGAAGATAATAAATATAAAGCCATCTCGTTTATTTGAGGTGGCTTTTTTGTTTTTGGAATAATAATTGTTATGTTTGAAGAGAATTTGTTTTTATTGAGATTTGACGTATGAAGAATGGCAAAATAAGTATTATATCTTTGGTGTTTAGTTATCACTATCGAAAGTGTTTTTCGAAAATATTGCTCCTATTGATTGTTGCTGTTATGTTTACGTCGTGTTATTCTGTTAAACATTTTTCATCCGAAATACTCTATCCTGCCGAAAATGTTTTTGATAAGGAAATTACTGATGTTACTCTTATAAACAGGAGTTATCTCCCTATTGAAAAAAGAAAGCAAGCCGGAATATTTTATAAAGAGGGAACCTATTTTCGAGAAACTGAATATAACGATAGTATTGTTTCTGATAATGCGCTATACTCTTTGGCATATAGACTGAATGAGTCGCTACGCTTTAATATTGTGCGAAATGATACAATAACAAAATTGAATAATGATAAGGATGTGTTTTTACAACCTCTTTTATATGATGAAGTAAAGGATATTTGTGATAATCATGGTGCTCAGGCTGCTGTGTCGTTAGAGACTTTCTATAGCTTCGACTCTCTATTTGTTGTTTATGAAGGTGGTTATAGGTTAATTAGAATGACTCGATTGCTGTCGGTATATAAATTTTATTTTCCTCACGATGGACGATTATCAACTATTGATAGTAAATATTATGATGATACACTCTATTGGTCTGTAAGTGGTGGGCTTTTCGATGATTTGTATGATGATATGATATCCAGAAAAGATGCTCTATACGAAGTGTCATACAATTCCGGAATAAAGTTTGCCGAGAGAATATCTCCTCATTGGCAAAGTGTTAACAGATTATATTACGAAAATAGTGATGAGAAAATGAAACTCGCAGCTCAGTATGCAGAGCTTAAAGAGTGGAAAGAGGCAGCAAAAATATGGAAAGAAGTAACTGTTAGCGATAAAAAAATATCATCTGCTCTAGCTAAATATAATATGGCTGTAGCGTCCGAAATGATTGGAGAACTGGATA
>JAYEOD010000367.1:0-11193 GCA_034722575.1 Bacteroidota bacterium
CTTCGTAGTTAAATAATGAGATCTCTATTCGTGACGCCAAAGCGTATTTTAGAGTATTTGTAATTAATTCGCCCACTATGCGATATAAAACAACTTCGACATTATAGCTGTAACGTTTTCCGTTAAGATTAGAAGAGTGGATTATCTCTAAATCTTTTTTTGTAACAATTGTATCGGTAAAAGTTTTAATTGCTTTTTCTAGTCCATAACGCTTTAGTACGTGGGGGCTGAGGCTGTTTGAAATCTCTTTTACAGAAATAATGGCGTCATCAACAGTGTTTTCTGTTTTTGTAATAATTTGTCCGTTTGTTTCGCTTAAAGAGGATTTGTTTATGGCGGAGATAGCCATTTTTATTGATGATAAAATAGGGCCTAATCCATCGTGTAGCTCTTTTGCAAATTTCTGACGTTCATTCTCTTCGGTTTTTATTATTGCCGACAGAACTTTTGCTTCATTCTCTTTACGTAGTTTGTTGATTTTTCCTTGTAAATTAAAAATTCGTCGAATGTAAAAAGAGGCAATAAACATCAATAATGAAATTACAACAGCAATCCAACTATCGATATGAGCGTGGATGTCGTTATTTTCGATATTAATTAAATCAATAAGATCTTTTAATCGTCGAAACGCCATAAGAAGAAATCCGGTGGAGATCATTATCCACGAAATATTGAACTTAGTTTTCTGAATCAGGCTGATAGTGATAAAGAAAGCCCCAAATTGTAGAAGCACCGATATTATTAAAGCAAATTGAATATACATGATTACAATATTAAAGAAATAATTTTACGTAAAACTACGTATTAAATCGTATTTTAATATTTATTTTATTCAAAAATTTTTATCTGTTTCGGGTTTGAATTAGGAGATATGTTATTATTTATGAATTGCCTTATGGTTATTATTGTATTTTTTTTGTTATGCCTTCCAAAACGAAGGTGTGAAAATCACTAAGAAAGTTAAAATTTCCAGTCTGCCTATTATCATTAATATAGGTAGAATTATTTTTGCTATATTTGAAAATTGAGCAAAATTTGAGGCCGGTCCAATAGAGCCTATTCCCGGCCCTATTCCTCCCATGCACGTTATAGAAGCGCTAAATGAAGTGGGGACATCTTGTCCTGTTAATAATATAGCAAAGCCTCCGGCTAAAAATATAAGTATATAAATGACAATAAAAGTTAGTACAGAATGTATTTTGTCTTCCTTAATAATTTTGCCACCAATAACGATTCTTTTTACAGAATGTGGTTCTAATAATTGCAGAAAAAATCTGGAGATAGATTTGAAAGCAATAATATGTCGTATTACTTTTATTCCTCCTCCTGTAGAACCGACGCATGCACCAATAAACATTGTGAAAAAGAGTAGTATCCACGATAATTCATTCCATTGCAAATAATCTACTGTTGAAAATCCCGTTGCTGTAATAATTGAAATTATTTGAAAAAAGGATTCTCTAAAAGCTTGTTCGTATGGTAAATTAGTTTTAAAATGTAGCATTAATGCTATGCTGCTTCCAATAATAATTATTATTAAAAGATATGTTTTAAGTTCGGTATTATTAAAAATATCTTTTAATCGACCTTTTAATAAAAAGTAGTGGATAGTGAAATTGATACCCGAAAGAAGCATAAATAGTGCAATAACGTATTGTACAAAAGGAGAGTAGTATCCTGCACTGGCATTTTTTGTAGAAAATCCTCCGGTGGCAATAGTTCCAAATGTATGGCATAAACTTTCGTAGAAATTAACTCCTCCAAACATTAGTATAATTGTCATTAACACAGAAAGGACAATGTATATTCCCCAAAGATTTTTTGCCATAGAGGATGTTCTTGGTATTATTTTTTCGGATGTGATTCCTGATGTCTCGCTGGAAAATAATCGGTATGAGGCAATTTTTAATGAAGGAAATACAGCTACTGTTAATACTATTATCCCCATGCCGCCAATCCAATGAGTTAAACTACGCCAGTATAATATGCTTTTTGGAACAGCTTCAATATTTGTAAGTATAGAGGATCCTGTTGTTGTAAATCCCGAAAAAGATTCAAAAAGAGCGTCTACTATAGAGGTGGTAGAGTGTGTTAATATGAATGGAAGGCTGCCTATTATCCCCATCGTTATCCATGATAGCGAAACAGTAATATAAGCCTCTTTTGTTCCTATAATTTTGTTATGCTTATTCGATATTATAAGGAACAATAAACCTAATGTTAGTGATATAAGACTTGATTCTGTTACAGGTACTAATAAATTTTTTTCATGAAAATATAAAGTCCATGGTAATATTGTTATCATAAAAACCGATAGCAATAGTTGAATCCTTCCTAGTACGTTTAAAATAAATTTTATATTCATCCTTATTTTTTAAAACGCGCAAATGTATATACTTTTATTAAAAAAAATATGAAAATTAAAATATTTTTTTTAATGAGTGGGTAAAAAATTATCTGTAAGTGTTTTATTTCAATACAGAACTATTCCCGGTATTAATCCATCTTTTAAAGATTCTTAAATTATGCGATATAAAAATAGAAATAATTTTAATAAAGTTGCGTTATATTGTAAAATTATTGTTTCTTAGTTGTGTAAATTACAATGTATGATAAAGAAAAGTCTTTTATTAATATCCCTGTTTTTTGTTACTGTGATAGGGTTTGCCCAATATCATAAGTTTGAAGATAAGGTACAATGGTTTGATTTGAATTCGAGCGTATTGCCCTGTTTCGAGATGAGTATTTCTGATGCCGAATACAAAGATATTCCTATATATTATCATACTATTGACTTGTTTAACGAAGGAGATTCCTTTATTCCAATTTTTTCTGTAGAAGAGGAGCGAGAGGTCGCATCACAAGAAATTGTGAAGATTTTAGATGAAGCACCTATTAAAAAGAATTATTTTTTACAGAGTGGTGTTAATATGGCATCGAAACAGCCTGTTGGGTTTTGCAAAATAGTTCCTTTTCGTAAAGATACTGTTACAGGAAAATATTTCCGTTTACAGGCTTTTAGTATAGAGTATATTGTAGAAAAATCTATTTTGTCCGATAGTTACAAAGCAAAGCAATACAAAGAGAATTCTGTGCTGTCGCATGGTAATTGGTATAAAATTGCTGTTGATACATGCGGTATTTTTAAGCTTACTTATAGCGATTTTGAATCGATGAATTTTGATGTTGATAATCTTTCGTCATCAAAAATACATATATATGGTAATGGTGGCGGCATGTTGCCACAGTTGATTAGCGAGCCGCGCTACGACGATTTAGAAGAGATTGCTATAAAAGTTGTTGATAATGGCGATGGTGTTTTTAATAATGGCGATTATGTGCTGTTTTATGCCGAGTCATCGCATGTGTGGAAGTATAAAGAATCCACTCAAAAATATCATCATAAGATTAATTATTATTCCGATCAGAATCATTATTTTGTTACTGTTGGATCGGCTGATGGAAAACGCATTGCAACGCTAAATAGTTTATCGCAAACTCCAAATATGGAGATAACACAGTATGACGAGCTGTATTATCACGAAAGTGATAGAAAGAATCTTATTAATACCGGGCGCGAATGGTATGGCGAATTTTTTGATTTAGAGAAAAACTATCAATTTAATCTGGATATAACCGGAAATGTAAGTAGCGAAGAGATTTATTTTAATAGCAGATACGCTGCTCACTCTACTCTTTCTACTAATTTTTCTATTGGTTTAAACTCGCATAATTATTTAATAGCTATTCCCTCTATAGACGATGAGCCGAATACTGCTTATGCCAGAACACAATCGCGTAGCACTCTATTTACTACCGGCGATAATAATTTATTAGTAGATATTACATATAATAAATCAAACAATTCGTCGATGGGATGGCTCGATTATTTTGAGTTAAATTATAGACGACGACTTACTTTATATGGAGCGCAAACTAGCTTTCGCGATAAAAAATCGTTTGGAAGTGGTAATATTTCGCGATTTCATTTTGCTAATACTAATGCCGAAATATGGGAAATTACCGATCCTTGCAATATCAAAAAAATATCTACAATAGCTGCCGGCGGTGAGCAGCGTTTTGTTTTTGAAACAGATGTGTTAAGGGAGTTTGTAGCCTTTGATGGAACAGAATATTATACCCCGGAATTGGTTGGCACTGTGGCTAATCAAAATCTTCATGGTTTTAGTGCCACAGAGTATTTTATTATTACGCATAAAGATTTTATTGATGAGGCAAATCGTTTGGCTGATTTCCACAGAAACAGCAGTGATTTGATATTGAAAGTAGTTGAGATAGATAAAATTTTCAACGAATTCTCAGGCGGTAGTCAGGATATTACCGCTATACGCGATTTTTTGAAAGTGTATTATGATAAAGGTAATAGTGAGACTCATTTGAGATATGTTTTGCTGTTTGGCGATGGCTCTTTCGATTATAAGGAGAAGACCGAGGTTAATAGTAATATGATTCCTACCTACGAAACTGTTAATTCTCTACATCCGGTAAGCTCGTATGTTACTGACGATTATTATGGATATTTGGATGATAATGAGGGTGGCATGGAAAATAATATTTTGGATATTGGCTTGGGGCGTTTGCCTGTTTCTACACTAGAGCAAGCAAAGCATGTAGTGGATAAAATTGTTCGCTATGGAAGTAATAGTGCTGAAGTGCAGAAAAATTGGAGAAATGTGGTTTGCTTTATTGCTGATGATGAAAATCAAAATGCCCATATAGATTATGCAAATCGTATGGCTACATTTATTGATACTACGTATAAAAATTATAATATCGATAAAATTTATCTGGATGCTTATCAGCAGGAATCTACTCCGGGCGGACAAAGATATCCTGATGCGCAAAATGCTGTTAACGATAGGGTTCAGAAAGGTGCTTTGATTATTAATTATACCGGTCATGGTGGTGAGGTGGGGCTTACAGAGGAGCGTGTTATAGGAATTCCTGATATCGAGAGCTGGACAAATTTCGATCGGCTGCCGGTTTTTATTACTGCTACTTGCGAGTTTTCGCGTTTCGATGATTCGGAAAGGGTTTCTGCCGGCGAATTGGTATTGCTGAATCCTAAAGGAGGTGGTATAGCTCTACTAACAACAACACGTCCTACACATGGCGCTCCTAATTTTGCTCTAAATATGAGTTTTTATAAGCATGTTTTCGAAAAAATGGATGGTGAATTACCCCGATTGGGAGATTTGATACGTTTTACTAAAATAGAGAGTGGCTCAACAGATAATACCAGAAAATTTGTCTTGCTGGGCGATCCTGCTTTGCAAATTGAGTCTCCGGGTACGGATATTGATGTTGCTATTACCGAAATAAATGGCGGGCTTTCGGGCAACGACACTATTAAAGCGCTGATGGAAGTGGAGATGAAAGGTGAGGTAAGAGATCTTAACGGAAATATTCTTCCCAATTTTAATGGAGTAGTTTATTCTACAATATACGATAAAGAGTCTGTTGTTATTACGCTGGCTAATGATGCTGAATCGTTCCCTTTTAGTTTTACCGTGCAAGAAAATATTCTTTATAGCGGTATGTCTGATGTTATAAATGGTGAGTTTAGTTTTGTTTTTAGAGTGCCAAAAGATATAGGTTACAACTATGGTAAAGGCAAAATTTCGTTCTATGTATCCGGCGACAATATTGATGCATCCGGAGTTTATGAAGAGCTTGTTATTGGTGGTTTCGACGAAAATGGTATTGTCGATAATCAAGGACCTGAAATAGAACTTTATTTTAATGATAACTCTTTTCAAGATGGTGGTATTACCGGAACTAATCCTGTTTTATACGCTCTTATTAGCGATGAAAATGGTGTTAATACTGTTGGAAGCGGAATAGGACACGATCTTACTGCTTTTATTGACGATACCGAGGATATGAAAATATTGAATCAGTATTATGTGGCTGATTTGAATACTTATAAAAGTGGCATTATTGAATATCCTTTTTCTAATATTACCGAAGGAGAACATACTGTTACATTAAAAGCGTGGGATGTTTATAATAATTCTTCGCAGAAGTCGTTAGATTTTATAGTATTTGAAAATGGTGAAGTGGCTGTGCAACGATTAATGAATTATCCTAATCCGTTTATCGACCAAACAAGTTTTGTAATAGAGCATAATCAAATTGGACAGCAGCTCGATGTAGAGATAAATATTTTTGATATTAGTGGTCGTTTTGCTGCAAAAATTACACGCACTATCTATTCAAATGGATATAAAACAGAACCTATTATATGGGATGGGACTGCAAATAATGGAAAACATCTCCGTAAAGGGATGTATATTTACACGCTTATTCTTAAAAATGAAAACGGACTTGTGGCAAAAGAGTCTAACAAATTAATTATCATAAAATAGATGCTAAAATAGATGTAAGAATAATATCACGTTAAGTGATAACTTAATATAACTAACTGATCTAATATTAAAAATAAATTATTTATGAATAGGATAAAGACAATATTTACTCTGTTTTTGATAGTATTATCGCTCGCATTATTTGCAGAAAATGAAAAAACTGTGAAGCGTTCGTTGCAATGGAAAGGAGTGCAGTATCGTCAAGGAATTGTAAAAGGTGATTTGGTATTTGATAATGCATTATATGGTAAAGTGTTTAATGGCTTGCCGCATTGTGCCGAAATGGTTGCTATTGCGCATGATGAAAAAATCGCATCTGTAAAAATAATAGCTACTACTTTTTTGCCTCTTACCGATGAAGAGAAAAGTTGTGTCGATGAAAAATTGTTGTCAGATACTCTTCAATATAAAATTTCATATGCCACGCAAAAATTATCGCGTTATGCTATTATAAATCTTCTTCCTTTATCGCTAAAAAATGGCACTATTCAAAAGTTAATTAATTACACTATTGTGATGGATGTAGTTAGTGATGCGAGTATTACTAATAAAGTGAGTCGTCCTGTTAAAGCGAATTCTGTTTTAAACACAGGTAGTTGGTTTAAAATAAAAGTTGAAGAGAGTGGTGTTTATAAGGTCACTTATTCCGATTTAAAAAGTTGGGGAGTTGATGTTTCTAATATTAATGTGTCGAATATCGGGATTTTTGGTAATGGTGGCGCTTTGCTTCCCGAAATAACTGACGTGCCGCGTAATATCGATCTGGTTCAGAATCCTATCGATTTACACCTTGGCGGTGATGGTGTGTTTAATGATGGCGATTATTTTCTGTTTTATGGCGATGATCCGGTTTTTTGGGATTATAAATTATCGCACCTAAAATATTATCACCACCCTAATTATTATTCGCATTATACATATTACTTTTTTACTCCCGACCAAGGAGGTGCTAAAGAACTTGCTAATGCTGAATTATCTGAACATAGCGCCACAGAAGTGGTAACAGAATACGATGCCTTAAAATATTATAATGTTAATGATATTAATTTGGTAGAGAGTGGTAGAGAATGGTATGGTAAAAAAATGGATGCTGCAATTTCTACTGTAACAATACCCGATTTTACTTTCGAGAATGTTGTTGAAGGATCGCAACTGTATTTGATGAGTAATGTGGCAGGAAAATCGGGATATATTTCTAAGATGAAGGCTTATGCTAATGGTGAGGAGGTTTATTCTCATAGTATTGCGAAAATAGATGCTGGGGAGAGATATGCTGTTGCAAGAAAATCGGAGCGGAGGTCGAAATTTGATGAGTCGGGAGATACATATTCTGTTAAGTTTGAATACGAAGCTCCAACAAGTACTTCGATGGCGTGGTTGAATTGGGTAGAGTTACAAGCGCGTTGCGAGTTGAGATTTACCGGTAATGATCTCGATTTTCGCGATTGGCAATCGGTAGCAGAAGAGAGTGTTGTAGAGTATCATATAGCTGATGCCGATAATGCTGCAATTTGGGAAATTACTGATGTGGTTAATGCTAAGGTAGTTAATGCTACTGTTTCGGGCGGTAAAAAAATATTTAAAGCAGATGCCGATTCTTTAAGACGATTTATTGCTTTTAATACATATAAATCGGCAGAATTTGTTGAACGCGTGGCTAATCAAAATCTTCACGCAATAAAAAATATAGATTATCTGATTATTTCTCACAGTAATTTTATCGATGAGGCAGAGCGTCTTGGTGAGTTTCATATGTTACACGACGGACTTTCGTATAAAGTTGTTGATATACAAAAAGTGTATAACGAATTTGGTTCGGGAGCGCCCGATGTTACAGCTATGCGCGATTTTGCCCGACATATTTATCTCTCTTCTTCCGACGGAAAAAGATTAAGATATCTGCTGTTTTTTGGCGATGCTTCGTACGACCTGTTTTCGGATAGTGATAAAAATACTAATTATGTCCCCACTTTTGAATCGTATATGTCGCTGAGTATTTCAAAATCGTATTGTAGCGATGATTATTTTGCTTTGCTTGACGATGGAGAAGGACACAAGGGAGCTGTTAGCGATGATTTTGAGGGGTTACTGGATATTGGTACAGGGCGTTTTCCCGCAAAAACACCCAAAGAGGCTGCTTTGTTGGTAGATAAAGTAATAGGATATGCTAATAGCGAATTGTCGATGGGAGAGTGGAGAAACCAAATTTGTCTTATTGGCGATGATGAGGATAGTAATCAACATTTTCAACAAGCCGAAGATTTGGCAAAAATTGTTGATACAGGATATGTGAATTATAATCTACAAAAAATTTATCTCGATGCATTTAAGCAGGAAATTACTCCGGGAGGATCGCTTTATCCCGAAGTAAATGAGGCTGTTACGCAGCAAATGTTTCGCGGTGCTTTGGTGATGAATTATACCGGTCATGGTGGTAATACAGGATTGGCAGAAGAGCGTGTGCTTACTATTCCCGAAATAGAAAATTGGTCTAATGTAAATGCTTTGCCGCTGTTTATTACTGCTACATGCGAGTTTAGTCCTTTCGATAAGCCTGATATAATATCGGCAGGAGAGAGAATTCTTTTGCATGATAATGGTGGGGGAATAGCTCTGTTTACCACTACACGAATAGCTTTCTCTAATTATAATCATGCACTTAATATGAGAATTTATCGTGAGCTGTTTAAGGAGAAAGATGGCGAATATCAGCGTTTGGGCGACTTTATGATTTATGCAAAATCGCCTAATGCCCCGGAGCTGTATAACTTTGTCTTGCTCGGCGATCCTGCTCTTAAATTGGCTTATACTAATCCTGATTATGATGTTGTTACAACAAAAATTAATGGTGAAGATATCGAGACTTTTTCCGATACTTTAAAAGCACTGTCGAAAGTTACTATTTCCGGTGAAGTTAGAGAAAGTAATCGTTTATTGAATAATTTTAATGGGACTATTGTTCCAATTGTTTACGATAAAAAATATACTACCTCTACTCTCGGAAATGATTCAGGGTCGTTTCCCGAAGAATTTGAATTGCAAAATAGTCTATTATATAAAGGTAAGGCGAGTGTAGAAAATGGTCTCTTCTCATTCTCTTTTATAGTGCCAAAAGATATTGATTATAGCTATGGTTTTGGCAAGATAAGTTATTATGCTCATAACGAATTTACTGATGCCGCAGGAAGTTATTCGGATATAGTGATAGGAGGATCGTCAAGTGATATGGGATCTGATGACGAAGGTCCGGAGATTACGGTTTTTATGAATGACAGAAACTTTGTAGAGGGAGAGATAGTGAATGATAATCCATTGCTTATTGCCGATATTTTTGACGAGAGTGGGATAAATACCGTAGGAAGTGGTATAGGTCACGATATTGTGGCGTATCTCGATGGTAATACCAGTAAATCAATTAGCTTAAATGAATATTACTCTGCCGAACTGGATAGTTATAAAAAAGGCACTGTTTTGTATATTTATACCGATTTGGAAGATGGGCTTCATACTCTTACTGTTAAGGCGTGGGATGTGTATAATAATTCATCAGAAAAAACTATAGAGTTTGAGGTTTCGGGAAATATTAAACCTGAAATTACTGAGCTGAAAAATTATCCTAATCCATTCGATAATGAAACTACAATAAAAATAGTACATAATCAGTTTAACGAAAAGCTAAAAACTGACGTGAGAATCTTCTCTTTCGACGGAAGGTTAATAAAACAAATAGGCCCTACTGATATTCAGGCTAATGGGTATTTCCTTCCGGAGATACATTGGGATGGTACTGATGGAAATGGTAACAGAACGCAAAAAGGTTTTTATATCTATAATGTTATATTAACCAATACTAAAGGCGTTGTTACTTCGCAAGGAGGAAAAATGGTGAAACTATTTTAAGGCTATGGCAATAATCAAAAAAATGTGCCGTTAGTTAATTTAAGTTAAATAATATAAATTTGCACAGCAAAAATAATTTAGAATAAAATTTTAAAGAATGAGAAAGATACTTTTTTCAGTAAAACTATTAGCACTAATGTTATTGGTGTTTGCATCTGCAGGAGTAAAAGCGCAAGATATGAATGTTATTACAACCGGTGTGCCTTTTCTAATGATCTCTCCCGATGCACGAGGTGGTTCAATGGGTGATGTTGGTGTGGCTTCAACACCTACTATTAATTCTATGTTTTGGAATCCTGCAAAATATGCTTTTATTGAAGGCGATATGGGAGTGGGTATTTCATACAGCCCATGGTTGCGCGAATTGGTTGACGATATGGGACTGTCACAAGTGAATTTCTTTACAAGATTAGACGACCGTCAAGTGGTAGCAGCCTCTTTAAGATATTTCTCTTTGGGAGATATTAATTTTACCGGTCCTGATGGCGAAGAGCTTGGAACTTATAGCCCAAACCAGTTTGCTATTGATTTGGCTTATTCGCGTAAACTTACCGATAAGCTCTCTCTTGCTGTTACAGGAAAATTTATTTACTCTAATTTAACTTTAGGACAAGGTGAAGGAACGCGTGCCGGTACTTCTGTTGCTGCCGATGTGGCAATGTATTATACTACACCGTTGAATCTTAGTTCTTTGGATGCTGATTTTGCCTTTGGGGTTAATATATCAAATATCGGTTCTAAAATCTCTTATACTAATAATGTAGATAAAGATTTTATTCCAACGAATTTGCGTTTAGGTCCATCGTTAAATCTGAAATTAGATGCTTATAATGAAATAGCTTTTAATCTGGATTTTAATAAGCTGCTTGTTCCTACTCCTCCAATTATGAAAGATGATGATTCA
>JAYEOD010000368.1:0-2187 GCA_034722575.1 Bacteroidota bacterium
ATCGGATAGTTTGTGGCATTATGTAAAAATGCTCCATGCGGCTATGTTTGTAATAAACCCTAAAACAGGTGGTGTAAAAGTATGGGTAGGCGGAAATCATTTCAGATATTTACCATACGATTTAGTATTAGCAAAGCGTCCTGCTGCGTCAACATTCAAACCATTTCTTTATTCTGCGGCATTAGAAAACGGTTTAACACCTTGCACATATCTAAGTAACAAACAAAAAATTTACAAAGAATACGACGACTGGGAGCCGCAGAATTATAACAAAACCAGTGGTGGACATATTGCCATGTGGTATGCATTAATGAAATCGATGAATCTGCCAACAATAGATCTCTATTTTAGAGTAGGACATAAAAATCTTGAATACATCACTTCCCGACTTGGCATCGCCTCTCCACTGCCCGAAGTGCCATCAGTAGCATTAGGCGTAAAAGAGATGTCTTTAAAAGAAATTGTTAAGGCATATGCGGCATTTGCTTCTAGTGGAATATTGCCGGAGATTCAATTAATTGAGAGGATAGAAGACAACAAAGGGAACATAATTTTTGCATCATCAGGAGTAAAAAGCCACAGAGCAATATCTAACGAGTCTGCCGAGCAACTTACAACTATGTTGATAAATACTGCGCGTAACGGAACAGGAAAGAGTCTCTATTCAACATATAACATAAAATCATCTATAGCAGCAAAAACAGGCACTAGTCAAGACTTTAAGGATGCACGCTTTGTTTTTTACAATAAAAATCTTGTTGGAGGAATTTGGGTTGGAGCTACAAATCCGGCTATACACTTTAACAATGGATATAATGGCAGCGGCTCTACCTTGGCACTACCAATAGCAGGACGCTTTATAAAAAAGTGTGAGCAAGACAGAGTTTCTAGCAAATTCTTTAAAAATGCCGCTCCAGATCAGGCTAATAATAATATTTTAGATTGTCCGGGAAAAAGAGATCCAAATATTATAAAGAGTTTTATTGAAATATTATCGGGGGATCTTGATAAAAAAACAGAAAAAATAAAAACATAGACTGAGAAAAAAAGAGCGCCGCAAAAAAAGAAACGAAAAGGATTTTTTAAATGGTTATTTGGGAAAAAATAAAATGACAAAAGAACTTTTAAAAGATAAGAACCTACAAATAATTTTTGGTATTACATTAATAGGTGTAATGGGTGTAACATCTATTACACCGGCATTTCCAAAAATTCAATCAGCATTCGATTTAACAAATCAGCAAGTAGGGTTACTTATTACTTTTTTTAGTGCTCCGGGGATTGTAATATCTCCAATTAGCGGCATATTAGCTGATAGGTATGGACGAAAAACCATCCTTATACCATCACTCATACTGTTTGCAATTGCCGGCACTGCATGTTTTTTTGTTACAAACTTTAATACATTACTGATAGCAAGGGTTTTACAAGGAGTTGGCGCAGCACCATTAGGTGCATTAAACTTAACTTTAATAGGGGATCTTTTTACCAAAGAAAAAAGGAATAAAGCCATGGGTATAACCAGCAGCATACTAAGCATAGGAACAGCAATATATCCATTAATTGGCGGTGCACTTGCTATTATCGGATGGAATTTTCCATTTCTACTTCCCTTAACAGCAATACCAATAGCTCTCTTTGTTATTTTTAGACTAAACAATCCTGAACCATTAAAAAACAACGACTTTAACAACTATTTTTCAGAGGCTTTTAATAGCATGAAAAACAGAGAAGTCTCTATACTTTTCTTATCTTCTTTTATTGTTTTTATCATGCTATTTGGCGGAATATTTACCTACTTACCATTACTCCTAAACAAACGTTTAGGCAGCGACTCGTTGGAAATAGGAATACTATTAACCTCTATGTCGGTAGTTGCAGCTATTATCTCATTTAATATAGAAAAACTCACTCGAAAATTCGATCAAAGATCATTAATAACCTTTAGTTTTTTCACCTATTCCGTAAGTCTATTACTAATACCATTTATGCAATCGACAATAATGATATTAATTCCCACAACATTTTTTGCAATCGGGAATGGAATATTCTTCCCAAATATTTACACACGACTGTCGGATTTATCGAAATTAAAATATAGAGCGCTGTTCATGTCTGTAAATGGTGCTATACTACGAACAGGGCAAACAATGGGATCACTTGTTGCCGGAGCATTTTTTCTTTTTG
>JAYEOD010000369.1:0-2161 GCA_034722575.1 Bacteroidota bacterium
TAGTTTTTTCATTTTCAACACCACTTAACCCATCATTATTCTCCAATGCATCATCAAAAGAGCTCTCGAATTTCTTTTTAACATCATTTTCCACACTCTCTTCAACAAAAAAGTATGGAGTAAATCTTTTTAACAAATTTTTCTCCTCCTTTTCAATTTCAGAGTTCGTTTTATAAACAGGAAAGTCAAAAGGAGCAATCATTGTTTTATACATCCATGGTTTGCCATTACTGTACTCATACTTAAATTTTGCTTCGCTAGGGAAAAGTAACATTAAAACTACAACTGCCGATATAAACAACAATCCTTTATATATCAACGCATAGTTATTATTAAAAAAAGAAAGGATTTTCTTCATCTGACTATATTTTATTTTATCCGTTTATTTTTAGACAGAATTTACATGATTAACATGATTTTTCTCATCCGTTTATAATTTGTTTGCCCTGATACCAGTGCATTAAGATTTCTATTTAACATAATATTTTTTTGTCGATTTGTTTATTCATTCATAATTCATAATTCGCCATTCGTAATTCGTAATTTGCCATTCGTAATTCGTAATTAATTCAATTTTTATTTGTCGGATGGAGCTGCACATTTATAATCATTCTCGTGTGTGAAAATTTATTGTCATTAATGTTTCTCTCACAAATGTAATTATTTTAATAAGATATGCAATTGAAACGAGAGATGATTTGATAATAACCAAAATTGAACTAATTTTGAATAAAATACGAGAGTTAAAATTGAGGTTTCCTCCTTCGTCGAAGCTTCGGAGGACAAGGAATTGAGAATAAGACATAATATATGAAAGAATTTGGTATTTGCTGTTTAAGCATAGTTCCTGTGAGGAAAAGTCCTGCAGACCAGTCGGAAATGGTAACGCAACTACTATTTGGTGATATGGTTATAATATCGAGGAGCTATTTAGGGTGGTATTATATTCGTCAGGAATATGACAACTATGAGGGCTGGATTGACCAAAAGCAAATAACATTACTTTCGGAGCGAAATTTCAAGACATTAGTACATCTGCCAAAACATGTAACACTAGACATAGCAAATATTTTAACTACTAACGAAGAAAATTATATCCTCCCCATTGTTATAGGAACAACACTTCATGGTTTAGTTAAACACACTTTTTATATTAATGATGCAATATATTCACACGAAGGTAATTTATACAGTTCAGAAGAGGGCTCTTCGCGAGAAAAAATTGTAGAAAATGCGCTGATATATCAACACGCGCCCTATTTATGGGGAGGGAAAACTCCTTTCGGGATAGACTGTTCGGGCTACACACAAATGGTGTATAAAATATCAGGTATCAGAATACTTCGCGATGCCTCACAACAAGCCTCTCAGGGCGAAACAATAAATATGCTTAACGAAGCAAACCCTGGCGACCTTGCGTTTTTCGATAATGAAGAGAAAAAAATTACTCACGTAGGAATCATCCTCACTAATAACAGAATCATTCACGCATCAGGAAAAGTAAGAATAGATATCCTCGACCATCAAGGCATCTTTAATAAAGAAAAAAATCAATATTCACATAATTTACGTATCATAAAGAACTTTTTATAGGGAAGATTCCATCCTTCGCTTTCGCTTCGGAGGACAGGGAGATTGAAAAAATAAATTATACAATGGTGTAATTATACAATAAAAATGATTGAATGAATTGAGAATGGAGAATTAAGATTGAGGCTGAGATTAATTATGTGAAACTTAAAGGTGCAGAGCACCGCTCTATTTGTAGCACGATGATTGGTAAATAAAAAATCAGGTACAGAGTACCGTTCTATTATTTTATAGATAAACCTGAAAGGATTTAATATTCGATCAATTCGTTTAATTCGATGATTGATTGAACGACAACAAATGGCATTCAAACCTCCATAACTCTACCCTCCTACAACCTTTCATAACTTGTTAACAACTAATCTTATCCCACACTAAAATAGACGAAAATATTTTCTACCTTTACAGATACTCTATATTTTTAGAGAAATATGTTAAAAAATGTGAAAGAAAAATAATTAAGTGTTATTTTCGCATCCATTAAGTAACATATAACTAATAATAATATTTTATTGATTTTTACACTAATAATAATTAAAAAAACCAAATTCACAAACTTATGAGAAAGTTT
>JAYEOD010000370.1:0-2158 GCA_034722575.1 Bacteroidota bacterium
ATTATACCAATTGAATTTCAAAATGGCCGACATAAATTCAAAATATTTTTCTGTTTTACAATCTTCAAATTTTAAGTGCGGTAAAACCGGAAAAGATAAAGGAATTATCGGGTATTTTGATGTTTAATTGATATTATATGAATACTAATTAAAATTTTCATAATTTTAGTATCTACTACAAAAACAAAGTATGGTAAGTAAATTAAAAGCTGTTTTTCCACAATTTATCGAGAGCGTTTTACACAGCTACTCATTGGTGTTTTTTGGGAAAAACAACCTACTGGCAATAATACTGTTGTGTGTTACTTTTTTAGATATTTATACCGGCGCAGCAGGTCTGTTCGCCACTGTTGTTACTAGTATTGTGGCCTACTTAATAGGTTTAAATTCTAAAAAAATTATATCCGGTAATTATGGTTTTAACTCTCTGTTAGTTGGTTTAGGGCTTGGCATTCAGTTTCAACCTTCAATAGAATTATATATTATTTTGGTTTTTGCTGCATTGCTTACTTTGCTGCTTACGGTTTCTATAGAGGGACTGTTTTTAAAATATGGTATTCCATTCTTAACATTTCCTTTTTTAATTGCTATTTGGATTATCACTCTCGCCACACGACAATACGAAGCGCTACAAATTAGCGAACGTGGTATTTATATTCTTAACGACTTTCAACGATGGGGAGGATCGTTTTTTGTAGAGATATATCAATGGTTTGTTACTTTGCCTTTAGGCGAAACAATTGTGATTTATTTGAAATCGCTGGGCGCGATATTTTTTCAGTATAACATACTTGCAGGATTAATTATTTGTATTGGCCTATTAATTTATTCGCGTATCTCTTTTTTGCTTTCGCTGATAGGATTCTTCTCAGCATATTACTTTTATCAATTTATTGGGGCTAATATCGATGAGTTGAATTATAACTATATTGGATTTAATTTTATTCTCACTTCCATTGCTATGGGAGGATTTCTAATAATCCCTTCAAAATACTCTTTCTTATGGGTAGTGCTGTTAACACCAATAATTTCGTTGATTATTTCAAGTAGCACAGTTATTTTAAACATCTTTCAACTTCCTGTATATTCGCTCTCTTTTAATATTGTTGTAGCAATGTTTTTATATGCTCTGATGTGGCGCTACAGATCATTTAACAAACCGGCAATTACAGGGATACAACTCTTTAAACCCGAACTAAATCTCTACTATCAGAAAAATAGCGCAGAAAGATTTTTTCAAAATAAATATCTTGCTATCAGTCTGCCAATCCTTGGCGAATGGACTATTTCGCAAGGACATAACGGAGAACACACTCATAAAGAGGAGTGGCAATATGCTCTGGATTTAATTATTACCGATAATAACAAACAACAATTTAAAACAACCGGCGACACAAAAGAGGATTATTATTGTTACAACAAACCGGTTGTTGCTCCGGCTCCCGGAACAATAATAAAAGTGGTAAATAATATTGAAGATAATTTTATTGGTGATGTAGATATTCAGAACAACTGGGGAAACACAATTATCATAAAGCATCTTGATGGTTTATACTCTAAAATGTCGCACCTTAAAAAAGAGAGTGTGCAAGTAAATATTGGCGATTATGTTAACAAAGGCGATATTATTGGATACTCCGGTAATTCGGGCAGATCACCTTATCCTCATCTTCATTTTCAAATGCAATCTACTCCGTATATTGGTTCAAAAACTCTGTTTTATCCTATTGCTAATTTCATCACTGTAAAGGAAAAAAAACACTCTCTTTCGTTGTATGCAATACCTAAAAAAGACGATATAATCTCTAATATTAATATCAATGAAAATTTAAAAACAGCTTTTCAATTTGTTCCGGGACAAATGTTTACGGTTGATATAACAAAATCTAACGGTAAAAAAACAGATTATAATTGGGAAGTACAAACCGATATTAATAATAATATTTATATCTATTGCAAAGAGACAAAATCGAAAGCCTATTTCTTAAACAATAATAATATCCACTATTTTACACACTTTACAGGCGATAAAAATAGTGTGCTGTTTTACTTTTACATAGCCATGTTTAAGGTGCCTTTAGGATATTATAAAGAGATGAAAATCTCAGACTCTCTTCCGTTAAGTATTTTAAAAAACAGTCCGCAAAAAATACTGCAA
>JAYEOD010000371.1:0-11013 GCA_034722575.1 Bacteroidota bacterium
AAAGGACTCAAATATATTGTAATTTTAAAAACAAGTTTTGGAACAGAAACACCACTAAAACAATATAAAAAGGTTTTAGAAAATAATGATTACTGTATCTATGAAGCAAAAACTATTTCCGAATCAGCTATAAACATTCAACCTCCTCGGGATTAAAAACACTACGCAAATAGCATGGGCAAACTCGTCATAGTTTGATTCGTCAACTTGTATCATTATACACAAATAAGCCACCAATCTATTATTAATAATAGCAACCACCTTTTTTTTAATTGTTATGGTATTCTCGAGTCTACTCCCTATAACCTTCTCCTTTTCGTAGGCAATAAGTATTTGTTAGAAATTAGTTTGTACAGCCTTTAGTGCGACTTTTAGTAATTAACCAATCAATCAAGCTCCTTATCCTCTTCCTCAAAAAATCCTCGAGAAATCCACCTCCTGGTTTTCTATATTAATATATGGAATCTCTATTAAAGGTGTTTTAGGGAAATATTTTTTTAGGTAGCGTTGAAATACCTCTACAGAATCTTTTTGGATAGCCTTATTGTTTGCCGGGTAGTTATTATAAATTAATCCGGCGATATTGATTTTGCGGTGATAACATATTTCTAGACTCATTAAGGTATGATTTATACTTCCCAGCTTTGCTGATGTGACTAGAATGAGGGGATATTTTCTCTGTTCTACGAAATCAATAATATTTTCATCGCTATTTATCGGCACATGTAATCCACCGGCACCTTCGAGAAGTACTACATCGTATTTGTTTTGTAGGGTATTGGTGCTACCATCTATCACACTGCTTTGTATTGTAATATTTTCGAGTTTAGCAGAAAGATGTGGCGAAGCAGGGAGTTTAAATACGTACGGACAGGTTGTTTTGTCTCTATCTTCATCATATAACGACACCCCCATTATTTTTCGATGTTCGATAATATCATCAGCAATATCTTCTGTTCCGGTCTGCACCATTTTTTGTGTTATCACTTTTACTCCTGTGCTTAACAGATATTTCGCTATTAATCCGGTAACAATTGTTTTGCCACAATCAGTATCTATTCCGCTTATAAAATATGTTTTCATTAGTTTTTTTTATTAATTGGTTGATGTAATCAACCTCAACCATTCATTAATCCAATCGCACCGAAGGTGCATCAATCAATCAATCAATCAATCAATCAATCAATCAATCAACCATTCAATCAATCAACCATTCAATCAATCAACCATTCAATCAATCAACCATTCAATCAATCAACCATTCAATCAATCAATCACACCGACAGGTGTCTCAACCTCAATCTACTCTTTTATTGCTACAACATAAACCGGGTTATATGTCAGAGTAACGTCGTTTTGATTTTTACTTAGCATGCGATATTTTTTATCGAACTCAGTAAAATCTTTTGCTTGCCATATCTTTTTATTATTACCATTAACTCCGGTTAGCTTCATGTGTCTTAATACCGACAATGGTTTTGGAAAACTCAGATAATGATGTTCCTCTTTAATTTCTAACACAGAAAATTTCTCAGCTACCATATCATAAATCTCTTTTTCAGAAAAATATTTCAATCCGCTATTACAAGCAGAGCGTATTTCGTTCAAATTATCAGTACCGAAAGTAGAAAATATCAACACTCCTCCGGGCGATAATAAGTTGTATGCTTTCTGTAAAAACCTCGGCAAATTGTCGAACCACTGCACTGTGGAGGCAGAGATTATTAAATCGTTACTGCTTTCAAACTCAACTTTCTCGGCATCTCCTGACACAAAAGAAAAATCGATATTCGGCATCCTTTCAAAGATTTTTTTCACAGATATTTTACTGTCAGCTACCAAATCGTTGGCAATATATTTTTTGGGGCTATATTTCTGTAAAAATGCTTGCGTAAGAAACCCTGTACCACAGCCAATTTCGAGTACTTTATCGTGTTTCGGACAGTAGAGCAATTCCATTAAATTGCTACAAATTTTTTCCTGCACAGTAGCATTCGCATTATACGTATCAATGCTTTTCCGAAAGCAATTTTCTACTTTTATTTTATCAACCATTCTCTACCACTTTAATATTTCGTCCCAGCATTTCATCATCCCGAAAGGAAAATGAGGCATATTCAGACTAATAACTTCAGTTCTGTTTTGCCAGTGATTGATTTGATTTTTATAAGAAAAAATCAAATCCTGTTCACCACAAAAAGCCATATCCCAGTTAAAACCCAACCGATTACATTTTGATGCCTCCTCCGCCAAAAACAGCAGTTCCTCTTTTTGTTCTGCTGTATCGCGCTTTGGCAAGGAGTTATTATATTTTTCAAACAAATTTTTAGAAGCAAACATCCTCATAAAAAACTTTTTTCTATTTCTCTCGTCCCAATTTTTTGCTGTGCCTTTAAAAATATTTTTTGCAATACCAAATTCGCTGCTAATAGGGAGTAAAGTTCCATTTATTGCTACACTTTTCGTGATGCGCAATTCAGAGATCTTCAAAACCTGTTCTGCTACCCACACCCCCATCGACCATGCCACAACATAAATCTCATCATACTCATCAAAACTCTCCTTTAACGATGTTAATTCGTTATAATTATAAAACATGCAAACATCATAACCCGCGTTATTAAAACCACAGAGAGTATTTTCATCCATTCCCAAGCCATTAAAAAACAGAATCAATTTGCATTCAGATGTTTTTGTTATCCAAGTGTGTGTCATGTATTATTCAATTGTTATTTATTTTTAACTATTTAATTATACTATTTTTTTTAGCAACCAATCAACCATCCAATATTAATCCAGATCTACAAAGGTGTTGCTCCTAAGGAGCAATTTTTAATTTTTTACACATCATCCGGTATTATTTATACATTTTAAGCTGCATTATTTATAATAAAAAAATCCACGCAAATCCGTATAATCCGCGTCATCCGCGTTCCGTATCAATCAATCAATCAATCAATCAATCAATCAATCAATCAACCTCAACCATCCAAAGTAACTGAGCGAATCCGAAGTCCAATTTCAGCAACCTCTTCCCTACTAAACTCTGCCGTCATCGAAAATCTTAGTCGTGCCGTGCCTTTCGCTACTGTTGGATGACGTACCGGAAGGACTATTACACCTCTTTTTTTCAATTCATCAGCAAACCGAAGAGCCTTTTCATTCTCGCCCAGAATTATCGGGATAATATTACTTTGCGGCGCATCCAATCCTAAAATTTCGCAAAACAGTGCTGAGTTCTCTTTTAGTCTTTTTCTAGCATTTTTAAAATCCGAAAGTTTTTCCATAATAAACAGCGACCACGCTATGTTTACAGGAGGCAAAGCAGTAGTATAAATCAACGAGCGCGAATTATTTACCAGATATTTTTTTATAACCTCATCACACACAACAAAAGCTCCTTGCGATGCTAATGCCTTTCCAAACGTCCCGACAAGGATATCAACATTATTTATTAGCGACAACTCTTCAGCTATCCCCAGCCCATTCTCTCCTCGTGCACCCACAGCATGAGCTTCGTCGAGATATAAAAATGCTTTATATAATTTCTTTAGCTCTACCAACTTCTGTAAATCTGCCACATCGCCATCCATGCTAAAAATACTTTCGGTAACAATAAAAATATTCTTCATATCGACAGAATATTTTTCAAGCATTTTTTCAAGATGCGAATAATCGTTGTGTCTATATCTTATTACAGTAGCTTTACACAGCTGCAATCCATCAATAATACTAGCATGAACAGATTTATCGGCCAGCACCAAATCATTTTTTCCGCATAAAGCCGGTAGAATTCCTATATTAGCATGGTAACCACTATTATAAACCAAAGCAGCTTGGTGCGAATAGAGCTCAGCAATTTTTGTCTCCAGCTTCCGATACTCGCTATGATTTCCCGTCAACAACCGCGAAGAAGAAGATGTAAAATCAATATCCTCAACATCTCTTTGCCGAAAAAACTCTCTCCTTAACCCTTTATCCGATGCCAATCCGAGATAATCGTTTGAAGAGAGATTAAAACAATTCTCATCATCAAAATTTTTCAACTCCCGAAGATTAAAATTTGCCTCCAGCTCTTTTAGCCTGTCTGTATATTTATCTAACATACCTATTGAACCCCTTTATAATTCTTTCATCAACCTTTCCGTACGATTCTCGTACGGCTATTATTATTTAATCCCTTCCGTATCATTCATTCATTCATTCATTCATTCAATATTAATCTAGACCTACAAAGGTGTTGCTCCTAAGGAGCAATTTTTAATTTCCGATACATCATCCGGCATTATTTATAATAAAAAAAATCCACGCAAATCCGTATAATCCGCGTCATCCGCGTTCCGTATCAATCAATCAATCAATCAATCATTCAACCAATCAATCAGTCAATCATTCAATCAATCATTCATTCATTCAACCAATCATTCAATCAATCATTCAGTCAATCATTCAATCAATCAGTCATTCAATCAACCAACCACACTCAGCAGTGCAGATGTCAATGTTTTCAGTTCCTTATCGGTAATAACATAAGGCGGCATTATATATACCAATCTCCCGAAAGGGCGAACCCACACACCGGCATCAACAAATTGTTGTTGAATTTCAGCCATATCTACAGGGTTTTTCATTTCAATAACACCAATAGCTCCTAACACCCTAACATCAGCCACATTATTAAATGCTTTGGCAGGATGCAGCTCCTTTTTCAATTGATTTTCTATCCTTTTAATATTAGCCTTCCAATCGTACGATAACAACAGCTTTATATTTGCTACAGCCACAGCACATGCCAAAGGATTCCCCATAAAAGTAGGTCCGTGCATAAACACACCCGGATTACCGGAAGAGATTGTATAAGCCACTTTATCGGTTGCAAGAGTTGCTGCCAGAGTCATGTAGCCACCCGTAATAGCTTTTCCTACACACATAATATCAGGCTCAATCTTGGCATGATTACACGCAAACAACTCTCCGGAGCGACCAAATCCGGTAGCAATTTCATCTGCTATAAGTAATACATTATATTTACTGCAAAGCGCTCTAACGTCGCTTAAATATTGCGGATGATAAAAACGCATTCCACCGGCTCCCTGCACTATTGGCTCTAATATTACAGCTGCTAATTTGTTATGCTTTGTCTCAATAATCTTTTTAAAAGAGGCTATATCACTTTCGTGATACTCATCATAAAAACCACACTGTGGCGCATCGGCAAAATTCTGTACCGACAGAGTACCATTATATATAGAGTGCATCCCTGTTTCGGGGTCGCACACCGACATAGCATGCCATGTATCGCCGTGATATCCGTTTCGGATTGTAAGGAATTCCTTTTTATCGCTTTTATTTAAAGCATGCCAGTATTGCTGTGCCATCTTCATAGCCACCTCAACAGCAACAGAACCGGAGTCGGCTAAAAAGACTTTCTGTAATGTTTTTGGAGTAATATCCACAAGCATCTTAGCCAACTCCACAGCGGGTGTATGGGTAATTCCTCCAAACATAACATGCGACATATTATCGATTTGCTCTTTTGCTGCATTATTCAAAACCCGGTTATTATAACCATGAATTACAGCCCACCAACTCGACATGCCATCAATCAAACGCCTACCATCTTCCAATTCAATAAAAACACCATCAGCTCTTTTTACATGGTAGCATGGCAAAGGATTTATTGTTGACGTGTAGGGATGCCACACATGTTGCTTATCGTATTCCAGTATTTGTTTGTTGTTCATTGTTCTTTGTTCTTTGTTTGTTGTTTGTTGTTCCTTGTTTGTTGTTCCTTGTTTGTTGTTTAATTATGGACAAATAAGAAACTAAATATTAAATCCAACCTCTTTAAAGTTGTTGATATCGTTTTTTACAGTGCTTCCTATAGTAGTAAGCAGATCGCCTACAATAGAAGCATTTATTCCGGCTTTAAGGGCTTTTTGTTGATACGATTGTATTAGCAACCGTCCGCCTGCGAAGCGTAAAAAAGCATCGGGATTAATAAAACGAAACAGCGCAATTGTAGTAAGAACCTCTTCTTCGGTAATCGCATCAATACCATAAAGCTTGGTTCCTTTTATAGGATTAAGAATATTTATCGGGATAGACTTTACATCCAAATCACGCAGAGCAAAAGCCAGCTCCACTCTTTGCTCAGCAGTTTCGCCCATGCCAATTATACCACCCGAACAGATATTCAGCCCTACCTCTTTAGCATTATTTAATACTCTGATTTTATCTTCCATAGTATGAGTAGTACACAACTCATGGAATTTTGAAGGAGCTGTTTCGAGATTACAGTGGAAATTATCTACTCCGGCTTGTTTCAATTTTATAAGCTGCTCTTTGCTTAAAAGCCCCATAGAAGCACACAACCCCATATTACTCTCCTTTTGTATCTCTTTATAGATACCGATTAATTTATCAAGATTTTTTGGAGAGACCGTTCTTCCACTGGTCACCAAAGAGTGGCGACTAACACCATTTTTAGAGCTTACAGCTACATGTTCGAGAGCTGTTTTTGTGTCAACAATATCATAAACTTCAACATCAGATGTATGGTGAGCCGACTGACTGCACCACTTACAATCCTCAGAACAGAGTCCGGATTTAGCATTTGTTATAGAACACAAATCGATTCTATCGCCACAAAAATATTTTCGGATATTATTTGCCGAATCATACAGAGCTGCTTTGTTTTCTGCCTGCAACAACATTTTCGCATCATCGAAAGATATTTTATAACCTTCAATAACTCTTTTCTCTAATTCTAATATTTCATTTTCCTTCATCAGGCTACTATTTTTTGTACAAAAAAAGCCTGCCATCGATAACATGTTATCAATGGCAGGCTTAAATATTTTAAATAAATAATGTTTTTATCAGATGCAGAACTACAACTTACATCCGATGGTATAACATTAAACAAAAATTGTTCAATAAAAAGACTCGCTGTAATAAACGGCAAAGACAACAGCGCAATCAACTCCTGTGTAAACGAATTTGACTCGCCATCTCCACTATCTACAATAATATTGGATGTAGCGTTACAGACATCACTTTTTTGCATTGCCAAATTGCTCATATCTTTAGTGATACGACCAATTTTCACAATCTTTCCCAGAGATGCAAAAACAGCATAACCCTTTCCCGAAAATCTGGAAAAAACTATATCGCTCTTTGTTATATTATTAACAGCTTTCATTTATGCGGCAAAAGTAATAAAAAGAGTCAATCTCTATCTCTCTTTTAAAAATTTATTTTATTAACATTTTCTCCCTCTAATCATACGATCTTTATTAAAGAGATCTTGTTTCAACTCTACATCGCGAAAGCCATAACGCTGAAAAAGAGAGATCATTTCGTTGCCAAAAGCCTCATTAATCTCGAAATAAAGCCAACCGGATTCTTTTAATAAGGCATCACATTTTTTTATTATCTCTTCATAAAAAATCAACGCATTATTGTCGGCAACAAACAGAGCTCTGTTCGGTTCGTGTTTTAAAACATTATCGTGCATTAATTTTTTTTCGCTTTCGCGGATGTAAGGGGGATTGCTTACAATAACGTCATACTTCAAATCAATTTCATCGGCAATACTATTTGAAAGGATATCGGTTTTAACAAAATTTACATCCAGATTATTATACAAAGCATTGCTTTTAGATACTTTAAGAGCTTCATCAGAAATATCAACTCCACACACTGTTGATAAAGTAAGAGATTCCTTCAGTGCCAAAGCGATGCAACCACTTCCTGTTCCAATATCAAGAATATTCAGCTTAGCTTTTGTATCATTACTCTCCCTAATCCACTCCACCAACTCTTCTGTTTCGGGGCGCGGAATAAGTACATGGTAATTTACCTTTAAGGTGATATTTAAAAACTCCTTCTCTCCTATTATATGATCTATAGGTACAAAAGCAGTTAATTTTTTTACCGCATCCCGAAGCTCTGTCTTTTGCTTATCACTAAACAAAAAATTTGTTTCAATAATTTGAAAAGTATGCGACAAACCGGTTATATGCTCTATTAACAAGCCTGCTATTGCATTAGCCTCCCGATTATCATATTTCCCTTGTAAAGTAGTAGTAATAAGTTTTTTTGCTTCTGCGATTGTCATAAGATAATTTTGAGCAAAAGTAACGTTTTTAACGTTTTAATGTCCTTAGGAGGGGTAAAAATAAATTAAGATTCTTTTTTTATGATTTTTAGTGAATTCTCATAATGCTACTTATATAATTTATGAGAATCAAGGGTCAATATTTTAAATTGTGCCTCTTCAACAAAAATAAACTACCTTTTCAGGGCGAATAAACACATTCATTTCATTAACCCGAAGCGTTGCTTCGGGCTGAACTAAAAAGAGCTTTCAGTCCAACACCAATACCAATACCCCAAATAGAATTGTTTTCTGCTTTGTTTGATAAACGCATGACGGCAATTAACGAAGAGGTGATTTTACATTTTCTGAATGATGATCAGGAAAAACTGGAGAGACTTGCCGACTATGGTTTATTGTACAAAAACAAATCACAAATTAGTATTGATAGTCGTTTACAAGAGTTTTTAGAAGAGTATATGGAGGTTGATGAAACTGTTCATATTCTCTATATTCAAGAAAATTTAGACAAAATAAAGGAACTTCAATCATACTTCCTGAAAGAAAGCAACAATAGAAAAAAAGAGGAGTATCTATTAAAAATAAAAAAACACCTTCGACACATTACCCGCTCCACCCTGTCAAATGTTAAAACACTACGAACCAACACTTACGACACGTACAAACTGGAGTCAAATTTCGAAATTAAAAAAGAGAAACTAAATAATATTCGTTCGCAACGAGATAGTTTGCAAGGAGTCTTAAAAGCTGTCAACCGCATTTTGGATAATGAACTGTTTTTCAGGACTGCTGCCGACGACGAACTGTTATCAGTTGTACATCAGCTAAGAGTAGCATTAAATAACAGTTATCATAATCTGATTGAAATTCAGCAACAAATAATTGAATATCTGAATCATATTGAGAGACGTGTTCAGGTAGTAGATAAGGTTCTTCGGTTAAAATCGTTGCGCAATAAGCACCATCTAAAAGAACGTACAAATTTTTATGATGTGATTACTAAATTTAAAGGACTACCTTTTAAAAAGAGCGATACAATTCGCACTCGTTTGCCTATACATGAAATGAGTGAAAATGAAAAGGTGCACAACTTAATTTTTAAGGTTCAGAAGAAGCTAAAAGATCTAAAACTTTTGCGTCAAAATGTTGCGGGGGAGATTGGTGATGATGCACTAAAGAATAAAGAATCTATTGAAAATATAATTAATCTCTTCACACTCAAAAATATTTTTTTGGGAAAACAACAAGATCTGTTTGTGTTTATTATGCATCATAATTTCACTGAAGAGGTAACTAAAAAAGAAAGAATCAGGCTCTATTGTCGATTGGCTTCGCTATATGAAAAGGACTTTGATTTTTCGCATCAAACAGCATTTTATGAGGATATGGAATATGCACTGGTTTACCCGGGTAATAATAATTGTTAATGGATAATTGTTAACCATCAAATTTAATAGAGATGAATCAACAAGTAAATACGGATCGCTCAGCAGGTGTTTTTGATAAACTTAGCAAAGGGGACTTCATAAATTCCAATGCTGTAGATATAAATCAAAGACATTATTATCAATATATAGAAGAAAATTTTGACATTTTGTATGATTTATATATTCAAATAGGCTATTGTTTGGAAACAGGGAACAACTACTACTATTTTTCAAACATAATGAAAATCAACAAAGTATTGAAAATAAAATTGAAAAGGCATTACGATGGCTCGATATTTTAGTTTTTTTTACAACTTTTCGTAAAGATTTATGTCGAGGAGCCCGTTTTTCGCCGCATGATATTTTATCACAAATTAATATTAATATTAATTTAAAAGAGCAATTAACAAACCTTCAGAAAGGCAAATCAAATGAAAAGAATTTCCAGGAGCTGTTAGGTTTTCTTTTGAAAGAACTTCAAAAAGAGGGATTTATTGATTTAGAAAATGAACTGAATCAAACATGGAAAATCCTAGACGCATGGGATTATATGGAACAAATGGTGTTGGCAGTAAGCATCGAACAAGAGGCTGAAGATAACATAGCCCTAAAAAAATAAATAAATGAACCTATTACAACGCATTATACTTATTAATAGTGGAAATATATCGTACCGCGAAATTCATCTCGACGGAAATATTCATTTTATTGGAACACAAGGTACCGGAAAAAGTACACTGTTACGCGCAATTCTTTTTCTCTACAATGCTGATTCGAGGAAACTAGATTTATCTAAAGAGCAAAAATCATTTGCCGATTATTATTTTCCTCATGCCGATTCATATATCTTTTTTGAAGTACGAAAGGAACAAAGAACATTTTGTGTTTGGTTATATCGCAAGCAAAATAGATTATGTTTTCGTTTTATAGATGGTTCTTTCTCAAAAGAGATGGTTATAAATAAAAATCATGCACGCATCGAAACCGATGTTATTGCCGAAGCCGGTAATTTGGAGTACAAAGTTGAACGTCCGATTTACAATTTTTCAGAATACAGAGATATATTATATAGTGCAAATAAAAGCATGCATAAATATAGCTTACTGAAAAACAAAACATACCAGAATATACCTCGTACAATATCAAATATTTTCCTAAATTCATCTTTAGATGGTGGTTTTATAAAGAAAACCATTATTAATTCGCTGAGCGATGAAATATTTGAAATTAACCTTGATGTTAACAGACATCATCTGGAAAAAGCCAGAGGTGACTATGAGGATGTTAATGAATATATTAAGCACGAGAAAAAAGCTCAAATCATTGTATCGCTATTTAATAATATATTAAAACAGGAACAGCATAAAAAAGAAGGAGAAGCTAGTCAGGAAATTTTAGAGTTAAAAGGTACTCAAAAGTTGCAGGAGTTCACTAACATAAAAATTGACTTAACTAAAAAGAATG
>JAYEOD010000372.1:0-2151 GCA_034722575.1 Bacteroidota bacterium
TGCTTTAAGTCCTAAAATACGTTGTAGCTTATTTATAACGGCAGTCATACCAAACCCGGCAAAAATAATTACATCATCTTTATCGGCATTTACATGATTTTTAATGGTGTGTTGTGCATAATGATATGCATTTGTCATTAAAGTACCGGTAGTGTTTGTTTCGGTATGTGTATTTCCTATATATGGACCTATTATATTTAATAATTTATCTTCAATGGGTCTGTAATATCTGCCACTAGCAAGCCAATCTGCATAAATCATTCTTTTCTCTCCGTAGGGAGTATTAAACTTCAAATCGTTACCAACAGTATTTTTTCTGAATTTTAAAAAGTGTTTCTCCATCATCCTATTTATTATTTTATATGCTTATGGCATTAGTTATGACCAAAAGGTTGCATCCGGTTAATTTAGGGCTGTAAAAGTAATAATTTTTATTAGTCATTTCCTTTTGCAACATATATATCCGAAATTATTACATTACCACCCTCCGAATAAATCTTTATCCAGTTGTTATCCAGTCGATACCAATTGTCTTGATTGTTAAGAGTAATAATATATTCTACAGGTTTTTTATTTTCGATTTTATGTATTACCACGCCACCGTTTTTGCTATTATCTTTTCCATAGCTGATATAAATTTTCGGTTCGCTTTCGTCGGGCGAAGAGGCTTGTAGCAAGATGTAGTTGTTCTTTCTTTGTCGGAAAGGAATAGTGGTAAAAGAGAATTTTTTAGATTCGTTTTGTGCCAAAAGGAATTCCTTTTTTAATAGATGTACAACAGAGTGTTCGACAAGATATTTTTTTATCTGCGTAAGCATATTGTTGGCGTACGAGTCATCGGGTTTTATCTCTTCTGCTTTACGGTACGCATCTAAAGCCAAATCGAGTTTTTTAGAGTTGTAATAATCGTTAGCAATTCCAATGGCTTTTTTATACTCTTTTAATATCAAGGCCTCCTCATCTTTTATTCTTTTTTCACTAATTCTGATTTGTTTCTTGGTATATTCCTCTTCGGGTTTTATTTTTAATGCGGTTTGATATTTTTCAAGCGCGTTTTTATAGTCGTTTTGTAGAAAGAAATTTTCGGCAGCTTTCATCTCTTTACGAAATTCTCCTTCTATTTTTAATAAGGCGCTGTTTATGATATTTATTTGCTCTTTGGCGTATTCTGTTTCCGGACGGATTCCTAATGCGTTATTGTAGTTGTTTCGCGCAGAGATTAGGCTTCCTTTATTGTACAGACTATCGCCAATACTAATGGCTCTGTTAAACATTTCATCTTGCATTTGTAATGCCGATATATTATCCTCGCTTTTGCTAATCATCTGTTCTGCATAATCGCGATTCGGAAAAATGTTTTGTGCTGCTTTGTATTTTTCTATTGCGGCAGCATATTGTTTTTCGTTATACAAGTTTTCGCCCGATTCTAACAGTGTTTTATACTCTTTCTCTCTATTTTCGGATGCTATCAGACGGTTGTTGATTTTTTCAATCTGTTGATTAACATACTTTTTTTCAAAGATGTTTTTGGCTTCTTGATATTTTGTTAATGCACGGTTTAAGCTGTCTTTTTCGAAAAATTCATCCGCTAAAGCGATGGCATTATTGTAAGCTGTTTCTTGAGCTCTAGTTTTATCAATAATAGAATTTATTTTATTGATTTGCTTTTTCGGATAATTTTTTTCGCTATTTAAAGCGGTTGCATTGTTGTAGTTTTCTATTGCGTTGCTGTATTTTTTAATAGAGAACAGACTGTCTGCGGAAGCTATAAAGCTGTTATATTTATTTAGAAGTTCTTTTTTTTCAGCTTCCAGAGCTGCTTGCTTTTCGGCTTCCAATCTTTGTTTTTCAGCTTCTAAAGCGGCCAGTCTTTCTGTTTCGAGTCTCTGTTTTTCGGCTTCCAATGCAGCGAGTCTTTCAGTTTCAGCTTTCAGCTCTGCTTGCTTTTCGGCTTCTAGTTTTTGTTTTTCAACTTCTAAGGCTGCAAGTCTTTCAGTTTCGAATCTCTGTTTTTCAGCTTCCAATGCAGCGAGTCTTTCAGTTTCAGCTTTCAGTTCTGCTTGCTTTTCGGCTTCCAGTTTTTGTTTTTCAGCTTCTAAGGCTTCTAGTCTTTCAGTTTCGAGTCTCTGTTTTTCGGCTTCCAATGCAGCA
>JAYEOD010000373.1:0-2147 GCA_034722575.1 Bacteroidota bacterium
GCCGAACTTATGCTTTGCAAAGAGAAGAATAATATTTTTATGTAAGCCTTGATTTTTCCGTCCCTTTTTATCAAGAAAAAGGGACAATGTTTTTGAAAAAAACAAAGAAAAATATTATGTTAAATAGAAATCTTAATGGATGAACCGAGCCATACTAAAACTATTAATACACACGACAATGATTATAAAGGCGTAATGTAATAACTAAAATTGCACTTGCCCTTATTGATCGGGAAAAATCAAACAAAATGTCAAAGAACTCTAAACGAAATAAAGCTACTTTAGACGACAAGTATAGAGCGAAAGTTTTACAAGTTTAAAAGCGATTTCCTTAGGAGGATAGGGAGGTTACGACAGTACCGGTTTACTAAAAAATTAGTTTAATTAGATGAATGACTATCAAATAAAAAGGAATATATAAAAAAACCACCTCTAACATAGAGGTGGTTTTTTATTAACGAGATGAGTTGTGATAGAGTTGAATTATATTTGAGGACCTGCTTTTACAAGTCTTCTGGCTTCGTCGCTATCAGTAAAGTTTTTAAAATTAGCAATGAATTTCTTTCCTAAGTTAGTTGCAGATTCATCCCATTTAGAAGCATCCTGCCAAAGATTTCTTGGGTTTAAAACTTTAGAATCGACATTGTTAACATTTTTAGGAATATCAAGATTGAAAACAGGAATTGTTTCAAACTCTTCATTGTCGATCGAACCGTCGAGAATAGCATTAATAATAGCTCTTGTTGAAGGTAGGTCAATACGTTTTCCAACACCATAAGGACCACCAATCCATCCTGTATTTACAAGGTATGCATTAGCTCCATTCATTTCCATTTTTCTTATTAGCTCGTTTGCATAAACAGTAGGATTGAGAAGAAGAAATGCTGCGCCAAAACATGCTGAGAAAGATGGTACCGGCTCAGTAATTCCACGCTCTGTACCGGCTACTTTTGCAGTGTATCCCGAAATAAAATGATAACGTGTTTGGTCTGGTGTAAGTTTCGATACAGGAGGCAATACTCCAAAAGCATCAGCGGTTAAAAAAATCACATTCTTGGCATGACCGGCTTTTGAGGCTGGTTTTACAATATTGTCGATATGATAAATAGGATACGAAACTCGTGTATTTTGTGTTTTAGATGTATCGGTAAAATCTATTACCCCATCTTTGTTAACAGCAACATTTTCGAGTAAAGCGTCACGCTTAATAGCATTGTAGATATCCGGTTCTTTATTTTTATCTAAGTCGATTGTTTTAGCATAACAACCACCTTCAAAATTAAATACTCCGTCATCGTCCCAGCCATGTTCGTCGTCACCAATTAATTCGCGCTTTGGATCTGCCGAAAGTGTTGTTTTACCTGTGCCTGATAGACCAAAGAAAATTGCTACGTCATCTTTTTTACCAACGTTTGCTGAACAGTGCATTGCAGCAATTTTTTGTAATGGTAAAAGGAAATTCATTATAGAGAAAAATCCTTTTTTTATCTCTCCACCATACCATGTTCCACCAACACAAGCTTCGCCCGCGCCAATATTAAATGCAGCATAAACTTCGCTATGCAATCCATGCTCTTCCCATTTTTTATTGTTTGTTTTTGGCGAGTGAAACATAACAAAATCAGGAATAAAGCTTTTAAGTTCTTCGTCGCTAGGGCGGATAAACATATTTTTTACAAAGTGTGCTGCCCAAGCAATTTCTGTGATAATACGGATTTTGATGCGAGAGGCTTCGTTAGCACCTGCATATCCATCCATAATAAAAATTTGTTTTACAGATGATAAGTGATCTACACTGTTTTTACGAAGATCGTACCAAACAGATTTGTTGATAGGTTTGTTGTCGGATGCCGGACGATGTTCGTTTCTCCACCACACATTATTTTTAGTAGATTGTTCTTCAACAATATATTTGTCTTTTGGCGAACGTCCTGTATAGATACCTGTATTAACATTTATGGTGTCAAGGTTTGTTTTTATTCCTTTTTCAAATCCTTCTAACGTAGAATCTGTTTCGTAGTTGTATAATTCTTCGTAAGTTGGGTTGTAAATTACTTTTACCTCTTTCGAAATACCATATTTTTCGAGATCGATATTTTTATTTTTTAACATGGGTAATAAATTATAGTTGTATTTTTTTGAGTTAT
>JAYEOD010000374.1:0-2146 GCA_034722575.1 Bacteroidota bacterium
CGAAAATAAAAATAGTGTTGTTATGGATTTTCGGTAAACATTTCTCAAAATATTCTATAGTGGGTTTTTCACGATGGTTTCCATCAAAATAGACAAGATCTAGCTTGTTGATGTTTTTTAATGTATTGTTTAATGTGTTTTTAAAGTCTCCTTGAATAATTTCTATGTTTGAAATATTAAGTTTGTCGAAATTTTTTTTTGCCAGCTTAGTAATTTCCGGACAGCCTTCCATAGTGATGGTTTTAGCTGATGGATTTCCCATTGCAAGAAAAGAGGTTCCAATACCTAATGAGGTTCCGAACTCCAGAATTATTTGAGGTTGAAAATGTTTTGTTAGATTGTAGAGGATTTTTCCTTCTTGTTTTGAGGAGATAACTTTTTTAGCAATTGTTTTTATTTTTTTGTTTACTGTAGCATATGTAGTCTCTGATTTTTCTGACGGAGCTCCAAAGTCAGTCTGTGCAATAACGGTATTATTGTTTTTCAGCTCTTTTACTAAAGAGTTGATTTTATCAAAGTCGCTTTTGTTCTTATTATCCTGAAAAATCTCATTTAGCAACTTAAAAACAAACGGAGAGTGAACTCTCTGTATTGTTCGCGAATTATAGAAAAAACTAATATAGCTTGTTATGCGTCTAAAAATTTCGGTTATACTCATGCGAATATTGTTTTAGGTGCGTATTTGCTATAATATTGAAATAGCACTGGAAATATCAAAAAATATATCAAAATGATCGATAAAAATTGAGTTGTTTTAACACGTATTTGGTGTAAAAGTATCGCAAAGGTAATAGAAACTATTGTTTTTTCTTACTTTCCCCAGGTTTCTCTGTCCAGACTTCTAAAATGTATAGCTTCCGAAATATGTTCGGTATTGATCTCTTTATGATTGTCTAAATCGGCGATAGTGCGCGATAGTTTTAATATTTTATCGTAAGCACGAGCCGACAGGCTTAGTTTTTTCATTGCTTTTTTAAGTATTGCTTGTCCTGCTTCATTTATAACACAGTGTTCGCGTAGTAATCGTGAAGTCATTTGAGCATTTGCATGAATATTTTTTGAGTTTTGGAATCGATTTTCTTGTATTTTTCGTGCTGCTTCTACGCGTTTTCGTATTTCGATACTTTTTTCTGATATGCTTTTATCCGTTAGTTTTTCGTATGGTACGGGCGTAACTTCTATGTGGATGTCGATTCTATCGAGAAGTGGACCGGATATTTTACTGAGATATTTTTGTACTTGTCCCGGACCGCAAACGCAGTCGATAGTGGGATGGTTGTAATATCCGCATGGACATGGATTCATGGCAGCAACAAGCATAAAGCTGCTTGGATATTGAACAGTAAATTTTGCTCGCGATATTGTTACAGTGCGGTCTTCTAAAGGTTGTCGTAGTACTTCCAGAGCTGCTCTTTTAAATTCCGGTAGTTCGTCCAGAAATAAAACTCCGTTATGGGCATATGATATTTCTCCGGGTTTAGGGATATTGCCGCCACCCACTAATGCCACATCGCTGATGGTATGATGTGGTGACCGGAATGGACGAACCGGTATCAGGGTGCTGTTAGAGCTCATCATCCCGGCAACGGAATGTATTTTTGTTGTTTCGAGTGCTTCGTGCAGATTTAAAGGTGGTAGTATTGAAGGGAGTTGTTTTGCAAGCATTGTTTTTCCTGAACCCGGAGGTCCGATAAGGATAACATTATGCCCTCCGGCTGCTGCAATTTCTAGTGCTCGTTTAATATTTTCTTGTCCTTTTACATCTGAGAAATCATACTCATAGTCGTTAAGATTATCGAAAAATTCTTTTCGAGTGTTTATAATGGTTTTCTCAATTTTTTTCCCTGTCCCGGTAAAGAAATCAATAACGTCTTTTAGGTTTTCAACACCATACACATCAATATCAGAAACAATTGCGGCTTCGGAAGCATTTACTTTTGGGACGATTAATCCCTTAAAACCTCTTTTTTTAGCCTCTATTGCTATTGAAAGAGCTCCTTTAATTGGTTGTACCGAACCGTCTAACGACAGTTCTCCCATTATAATATACTCTTCCAAGTTTTTGGCTTTTATTTGTTCCGAAGCGGCAAGAATACCTGTGGCTATTGGCAAGTCGTATGCGGAGCCTTCTTTACGGATATTTGCC
>JAYEOD010000375.1:0-10908 GCA_034722575.1 Bacteroidota bacterium
CCGAGCCACACTAAAACTTTTAATACACACCACAATGGTTATAAAGGCGAGCTCCATCCGACCGAAATATAAAATTATAAACGGATGAACCGAGCCACACTAAAACTTTTAATACACACCACAATGGTTATAAAGGCGAGCTCCATCCGACCGAAATATAAAATTATAAACGGATGAACCGAGCCACACTAAAACTTTTAATACACACCACAATGATTATAAAGGCGAGCTCCATCCGACCGAAATATAAAATTATAAACGGATGAAATCTCACAGAAAACATAAAACACTATCTTTGCAAAAAACAGATAAATTATTCACTAATGAATGAACATTTAGATGCCAATTCAACCAGATTAACACAGTCTGAAAAAGAGATGGAAAAAGTACTGCGTCCTAGGTCTTTTGAGGATTTCTCAGGACAAGGATCTGTAGTGGAAAACTTAAAGATATTTGTTCAAGCAGCTCGAATGCGTGGCGAGGCATTAGATCATGTTTTACTTCATGGACCTCCGGGGCTTGGTAAAACTACTTTATCGCATATTATTGCCAACGAATTAGGTGTGAATATAAAAATCACTTCCGGACCGGTATTAGACAAGCCCGGCGACCTTGCCGGATTACTTACAAATCTGGAAGAAAATGATGTTTTATTTATTGACGAAATCCATCGATTAAGTCCCATTGTTGAAGAATATCTATACTCTGCTATGGAGGATTATAAAATAGATATTATGATAGAAACCGGCCCTAATGCCCGAACAGTGGAAATAAACCTTAATCCTTTTACATTGATTGGCGCAACCACACGCTCGGGTTTACTAACCGCGCCATTACGTTCGCGAATAGGTATTAATTCCAGATTATCATATTATAACCACACTATTTTAACAAAAATCGTTATCAGATCGGCTAAAATAATAAATGTACCTATCGACAAAAGAGCAGCAGCAGAAATTGCCGGTAGGAGTCGTGGCACACCACGTATTGCCAATTTACTCTTACGCCGCATCAGAGATTTTGCACAAATTAAAGGTAACGGCTCTATCGATATAGAAATCTCTAAATACGGCTTAGAGGCTCTTAATGTTGATAAGTATGGTTTAGACGAGATGGACAATAAAATATTATCAACAATAATACACAAATTTAAAGGAGGTCCGGTAGGCTTAACAACAATTGCTACTGCCGTAGCCGAAGATCCCGGCACTATAGAAGAGGTATATGAACCATTTCTTATTCAAGAGGGTTTTTTAATGCGTACTCCTCGCGGTCGCGAAGTAACAGAGCATGCTTACAAACATTTAGGAATAAAAAAGACAGGAGATCACAAAGACCTTTTTTCTAAATCGTAATAAATGCATCAGGACACTGAAAATATCACTGCTTTTATTAAAGCACAAGCCCTTGAAATGGGCTTTATTGCTTGCGGCATTGCTAAGGCAGATTATTTAGATAACCATGCAGACAGATACAACGAATGGATAAAAAACGGATATCATGCCAATATGGATTATATGGCAAGAAATGCCGAAAAACGCAGTGATCCAACAAAACTCGTTAGCAATGCCAAATCAGTAATATCTCTATTATACAACTACTATCCCGAAAAAACACTTCCTGAAAAAGATAATTACCATATTGCTAAATATGCTTATGGAAAAGATTACCATGAGATTATCAAAAAAAAATTATGGGAGTTACTGCAAAAAATAGAAGAAAAAACCGATACAACATCATCGCGTGTTTTTATTGATACGGCTCCGGTTTTAGAAAGAGCATGGGCAGAAAAAGCCGGACTGGGATGGATTGGCAAAAACAGTATGCTTATAAACAAAACACATGGGTCATTCTTTCTTATTGGCGAAATAATTACCGATTTAGAACTTAACTACGACACTCCGGTTAGGAATTTATGCGGTAATTGCACCAAATGTATTGATGCCTGTCCCACAAACGCCATTATAAAAGAGGGTGTTATAGACTCAAATAAATGCATCTCGTTTTGGACAATTGAAAATAGAGAGGAGATTCCTGAAAAATTTAAAGACATATTTAAAGATAATTTTTTTGGCTGCGATATTTGTCAAGATGTATGTCCGTGGAATAAATTTTCCTCACCACATAACGAAGAAGCCTTTCGACCACACGCCGACCTTTTTACCATGAATAAAGAAAAATGGGGAACTCTTACAGAAGAGCAGTACCGCGAACTATTCAAAAAATCGGCCGTAAAAAGAGCTAAATACAAAGGAGTTATCAGAAATATAAAATTTTTAGAGTCAAAAAAATAAGTTGTTACAGCAATTGTTATTAAACAATTCGCAATTATAATTTCCCAATTATCCATTCATTCAATCATCGAATCGTACCAAGATAGATGCCGCAATCATTTTCATTGTATAGTACCAATTGAGCATCAAAATACCCGATAAATTCTGTATTTTGAAATTCAATTGGTATAATTACACCATTGTAGAATTAAATAACATCTAACTATTTTAAATTTATCTATATTTGCAGCGTTTTAGTAAAACAATATAAAATCAGTAAAACATGTCGGAAAAATTAAACATAAACGTATATTCTGAAATTGGTGATTTAAACGGAGTTGTTCTTCATACACCGGGGAAAGAAATTGAAAATATGACTCCGAGAAATGCGGAGAAAGCTTTATATAGCGATATTCTTAACAAGAGCGTTGTTGATAACGAATACAGCACTTTTGAAAAAGTTTTAGGTAAATTAACAAAGACTTATCAAGTTAAAGACCTTTTAAAACAGACTCTAATAAACGAGCAAGTAAAAAATCGTCTTATTAAAAACATTGTCTCTAACGAAAATGTAGAATATCTACACGATTACTTACTCTCTTTAAATCCTGACAATCTTGCTACAGCATTATTAGAAGGTGTTGTTGAGGTAAAAGACAATCTATCGAAATTCTTAAACGAAAAACGCTACTCGCTTGCCCCTTTACATAACTTTTTCTTTACTCGAGATGCATCTGTTTCGATGTACGACAAAGTTTTGATTAACAGAATGGCTAGCAATGTAAGAGATCGCGAATCGTTAATAATGGAAACGATTTTTGATCATAGTAAATCATTTAACACAACTACTTTCAATCCTGTTATCGATCGTTCTAAACATAACGATATCACTATAGAAGGTGGTGATGTACTTATTGCCAGAGATGATATTTTACTTATTGGAACAGGAGTACGCACCTCTTCGCAAGGAATTGATTATATTATCGACAAATTCAAAAACGAGAAAAAACGTCAACATATAATTGTTCAAGAACTACCTTCTACACCGGAATCTTTTATCCACTTAGATATGGTTTTTACTTTTTTGGATAAAGATAAAGTAATGACATTTGACCCATTAATATTCCACTCTAGCAGATACTTAACTATCCATATCACTATCGATAATGGACAAGTAGAGATTCGTGAAGAGAAGAATCTTTTAATAGCTTTAAAAAAATTAGGTATGGATCTTGAGCCGGTTTCGTGTGGCGGTACTTTAGATTCGTATACACAAGAGCGTGAGCAGTGGCATAGCGGAGCAAATTTCTTTGCAGTAGGCCCCGGAAAAGTATTAGGATACGGTAGAAATGTTTATACCATGGAAGAGATGAGTAAACATGGCTTCGATATTCTTCCTGCAAAAGATATTATTAAAGGGAAAATTAATCCTGCCGACCATAAGAAATATGTTATAGCAATTGATGGTAGCGAGCTTCCACGTGGAGGTGGCGGATGTAGATGTATGACAATGCCGGTTAGTCGTAAAGCGGTAGAATGGTAAAAGATTACATGTCTGTCAATTTATTTTTATTTTGACAGACATTTTATCTATCTTTGGTTATGAAACTAAAGTGTTTACATCAAAAATATGACAAATACCGTATCAAAATTTTTATTCCTACTTACGTTAGCCGGATTTTTTTACTCCTGCTCCCCTAAAATAGCATTCACACCAGAGCTGCGCTCTAAGCTTGAATATCAAGGTATTGATATATCTGATGTTCAATTTTATAACTCTAAAAAAATAGTATTAAATCGCGAAGAAGTGATTCCCGAAGAGGTACAAGTAGAGTACGGAGAGGTGAAAATCGAAAACAGACGTATAATAGAAGAGATCGTTATCAAAAAAAATACTCCCGGAATCTGTGTTCAAGTAAATCCATATGATATAAATATCAGTTTTGAATCTAATTCATCTAAAACATTAAAATTTAGCAGAAAAAATAAGTATCGTTTAGAACCTTCGTACAGATTATATGCCGAAAATTGGAAAAACACTATCGGAAAAATAATTTACGGCGACACTTTATACCAAACCCAGCCGGGTGCCGGCAATGTAATATTACTAGTAAAAAAGAAGCAATTCTACAATCTTATTCAACAAAAACGCATTGTTAGAGGACAAAAAATTGGCGCGTATTAGTTAACACCAAAAAGCTGTTTAATTTCATATTGCAACGAAAGTAAAATAACTTCGTTATACTGTCCTTTGTTAAAAGTGGAAGAGGTGCCGCTCTTATGCTTCCTTATATGCAACACGCTATTTGAATATCTCACATTCACCTTCATTCTATCATTAATATGATAATATAACCCGATATTAAAACTAACATCCCGATTTTCGAAAGGGTAATCACCGGCCTCATTTTCATAACCATTTATTGCTTCATAAGAGCTAACTCTAACTGCATATGAGAGCCCTGTTTCAAAACTAAATTTCTCGCTATGGCGATAGATATAATGCACAGGAATCTCCATATAGTTTAATCTGAGAAGGTATGAATAATTACTTAAAGAATCGGGATTACGGCGACTGCCTTTTTGTACAAACGTTAGCTCCATTTGAAGAGAAGATCTTTTATTAATCTCTAAATTAATAAACGGGCCAAAGCAAACGCCTCCCTTATCAGGACCACTTAACCTATCGCCCGAAACTTGCGTAGCTGTTATCCCTCCAACAAAACCGCCTTTAAATTGCTGTCCGTAACCGAAAACTCCCAATAGTAAAAGAATAACCAATATTATATATTTCTGCTTCATATTTTTCTATTTTTACCTTCCGAAAGTAAGAAGAATATTTCCTTTATTCTAAAAAACTGAAAATTAATATTATCTTAATGCACTATATTTTGTTAAAGATTACATTTGCATAGAAACTAATTAAAAACAGATGAGCGAAGAGCACTACAAAATACTACTTGTTGACGATGAAGAGGATGTTTTGGAGTTTTTGAGTTATAACTTAAAACAGGAAGGTTTTTCTGTTACTACTGCCGGCGATGGGACAGAAGCATTAAAAAAGGCATTACAAACAAAACCTCATCTTATTTTATTAGATGTAATGATGCCTAAAATGGACGGAATAGAGACTTGCGAAGAATTACGGAAAATATCCTCGTTAAAAAATACTATTATTGTTTTTCTTACTGCACGAGGAGAAGATTACTCACAAATAGCAGGTTTTGAGGCCGGAGCAGATGATTATGTAAACAAACCCATACGTCCTAAAGTACTTATTAGTCGTATTAAAGCTTTATTAAGGAGGTTTCACAAAAACGAATCTGAAGAAAATAGCAACAAACAAATAAAACTAAATAATTTAGTTATTGACAAGGAGCGCTACATCATCACAAAAGACAACAAAGAAATTTCTCTTCCAAAAAAAGAGTTTGAAGTGCTTTCGTTATTATGCTCTTGTCCAAACAAGGTATTTACCCGTAATGAGATTTTTCAATGTATTTGGGGCGATAATGTTATTGTAGGCGATCGTACTATTGATGTTCATGTAAGAAAAATAAGAGAGAAAATCGGGATAGAAAACATCAAAACAATAAAAGGTGTAGGGTATAAATTTGAAAGTTAAAAATATGTCTAATCCAACCACATTTGCTTTTAGGATATCGCTGATATTCAGTCTGTTTTTTATGCTATTAATATTTGTAATGCCGGATATTTCCACTCTTAATAACAAGTGGCTGCTACTATTTTCTGCTACAGCAATATTTTTTCTTTTTTCTTTTATGGTATTGCGACACTCTGTAAAGAATTTTATTTACGATAAAATAAAAGTAATCTACAAAACCATTCACACCTTTAAAAAATCGTCTAAAGAACCTAAGCGCTCTGCTATACGGAAAACAACAATAGAAAAAGTAAATCAGGAAGTAATGGACTGGGAAAAAGACACACGGAAAGAGATAGAAGAGCTAAAATTACTAGCACAATATCGACGTGAGTTTCTTGGTAATGTTTCGCACGAACTAAAAACACCAATTTTCAATATCCAAGGTTATGTATTAACGCTACTCGATGGCGCTGTAAACGATCCTCAATTCAATATCCCATACTTAAAACGCACCGAAGCCAGTATAAATCGTCTTATCTCTATTATAGAAGATCTGGAAGACATTTCAAATTTAGAATCGGGAACATTAAAGCTACACCAAGAAAAGACTGATATTATTGATATAGCAAAAGAGGTTGCTGAACAATTTGAAATAAAAGCACAAAAACGCCATATCAGAATATACTTTCGTAAAAATTACGAAACCCCGATTCCTGTAATATGCGATAAAAACAAAATTCGTCAGGTTTTTTCAAATCTTATCGATAACTCGATAAAATATGGCAACAAAAACGGTACAATAAAAATCAGTTTTTTCGATATGCACGATCATATATTATGCGAAGTAACTGATGATGGTAATGGAATAACAAAAGAAAATCTACCCAGACTTTTTGAGAGATTTTACAGAACAGACAAAGCACGATCGCGCGAAAAAGGTGGTAGCGGACTGGGTTTAGCAATAGTAAAACATATTTTAGATGCTCACAATCAAAACATCAACACCAGAAGTAAAATTGGTGTAGGCACAACATTTGCCTTTACATTAAAAAAAGGGTAATTACTTTTTTCTTTCTGTAGTAAACAGTACAAGCTGCTCTAAAGAATCGCGATATTTATTTTGAGGAAATTCTTTAAGTATTTTTAGTGCGTCATCTCTATATTGTTCCATAATTTTATTAGCATACTCGATACCTCCATTCGATTTCACTTTTTCAATAATCTCAGCCACTTTTTTAGGGTTATCATGGTTATATTTTATAGCTTTTATTACTTTTTTTCTCTCCTTATCAGGAACAGTGTTTAGTACATAAATTAAAGGAAGTGTCATTTTTTTCTCTTTAATATCTACCCCTTTTGGTTTTCCTATTAAAGAGGTTTTTTCATAATCCAGAAGATCGTCTTTTATCTGAAAAGCAATACCAATCATCTCTCCAAACTTGTGCATTTTTTGCACTACTTGCTCATCGGCTTTTACCGAAGAGGCGCCACAAGCACAACAAGAAGCTATTAAAGAAGCTGTTTTCTTTCTTATTATCTCAAAATAAACCTCCTCCTTTATATCTAAACGACGAGCTTTTTCTATTTGCAAAAGCTCCCCTTCGCTCATCTCTTGCGTAGCTTTCGATACAATTTGCAATAAATCGTACTCCTTATTTTCCATTGCTAAAAGCAATCCCTGCGAGAGAAGATAATCGCCTACCAGCACCGAAATTTTATTTTTCCAAAGAGCATTTAACGAAAAGAAACCCCTTCTCATATTCGAGTCATCAACAATATCGTCGTGAACAAGAGTTGCCGTATGCAATATCTCGATTAATGAAGCTGCCGAAAAAGTCGATTCAGAAACATCGCCATGCATATTTGCAGATAAAAAGACGAATAAAGGACGTATCTGCTTTCCCTTTCTTTTTACAATATAATGGGTGATTTTATTTAATAAAGGTACACTACTCTTCATCGAAGAGCTGAATTTTTTTTCAAATTCCTCTATCTGTCCACTAACCGGAAATTTTATCTCTTCTAATTTAGCCATAAAGAATCAAAGGTATAAATTATCTTAAACACACTCTTTTTTTTTAGTTTTTTTTTACAAAGATGGCTGTATTATACCAATACACAGCTAAATTTAAAAACATCCGTCAAAACTACGTAACTTTGTATCTACTATGATACACTATCCATCAAAAATATTACTCGCATTTGCAGAAACTTTTACCGGTAACGAAACTATTCAACAGTGGTTGTTATCAAACGGATATCCCGAACTAGCGGCTCTTTCGAGCGCTATAAGAGGAAGCAACAAAGCATTTGATTGGTTATTAAAAAACAATCACAAACAATTAGCCGCTTTAGATTCTGCTATCGATAACAAAGAACACGCTAGAAAATGGCTTAAGGATAACGAATATGATTTGTTATTAACCTTTGCGGATGCGACTAATAATAAAGCCTACGCTTTAAAATATTTTCACGATAACAACTTAAAAATATTTCTTTATATCGCTATGCGAATTAATGAATTCCGCGATAATCAGGTTTATGATGTTCATAAAAAACAATAACAAACAGCGTTTATAAAATTAAAAGTTATTGATTTATATCAATTCGGGATATCAACACATAGTAGAGATAGACTTGAAAGGATTCTTTGATGAAGTAGACCATGTATTATTGTTGCAAATATTATATCGTAAGATAAAGTGTGAAGTCACAATAATACTATTGCGACGTTGGTTGAGAGTACCCATTGAACAAAAAGGCAAACTTGTAAAACGTCGTAAGGGCATGCCACAAGGAAGCCCAATAAGTCCCTTGTTATCAAACATCATCCTACATGAGTTAGATGAGTACATGGAAAACAAAGGGATGAAATTTGTTCGATATGCAGATGATTTTAGTATTTATTGTAAAACAAAATCACAGGCAAAATTTCAAGGCAACGAGGTCTATAAGTTTCTTAAGGATAAATTGAAACTACCTATTAACCGAGAAAAGAGTGGGATACGCAGACCTATAACCTTTCAAATACTAGGATATGGATTTGTACCCACTTACCGAAAAGGAGAAAAAGGTAAATATCAACTGATCGTAACCAAGAAACGTTGGAAAACTCTTAAAATCAAGTTAAAAGAGATTACCCGAAAAACAAAGCCTATGAGCTTAGATGAGCGCATAGAAAAGTTAAATCAGGTAACCCGAGGGCGGATAAATTATTGTACGTACCGGTGGTGTGAGAGGCTCTCCCGGTCAGTTAGAACTGGCGGGGCAGTCTACTCGATTGTGTTTTCGTGCTTTTATTCTTTTTCCAATATTTTCATTAATTTAGGATTCAGATATAGTTTTTCCTTGCCTACTTTTATTGAATTTAAAAATCCTTTTTCTTCAAGAAGTATAAGGTAATTACCCACAGTTTTAAGAGTTCCCAGTCCAGCATTAATCAAAAATTGTCTTTTTGTGTAAGGTAATTTGAATATTATTTCTATTAAGTCTTTTGAATAAACTTTAGGGAGTTCCTTTTTAATATTTTCTGCCGTTGTGTCCATCAACGAGATTATACTTTCTAATCGAATTAAACCCTTATTGGCAGTTGACTCAATCATGTCAAGCATATAGAGAATAAATCCTTCCCAATCATTGCTTTCTGTGATATTCCTTAGTTTTTTATAATAGTTTGTTTTATTCTTAATGATATATTCACTAAGATAAATTGCAGGGACATCCAATAATTTTTCCATTTTTAAATACAACAGCAAAAGAATCCGTCCTGTTCTTCCATTTCCATCTGAAAATGGGTGAATTGCTTCAAATTGATAGTGCATTATAGCCATTTTAATCAGAGGGTCTAACGAGTCATCCTGATTAATAAATTTCTCAAGATTTGCTAATTTGTCTCGAATTATATTTTCTCCAGATGGAGGGGTATAAATGACGTCTCCATTTGTACTTGAAAGAGTTGTACCAGGTGTTACTCTAATTCCTGAAGAATTCTGTTTTATGCATTGGACAATCTCAATGCAAAGGTTTGTGGTTATAAATGGTTGTAAATCTAATCTATCAAGTCCTAATGATAATGCTTCTTTGTAACTCAAAACTTCTTTAGTGGCAGGATTATCAAACTTTTTTTCTGCTACTACTGCCTTATATAAATCATCATTGGTAGTTATGATATTCTCAATTTCAGAACTTGCCTTTGCTTCTTGCAGATGTATTGTATCAAGAAAAAGTCTTGGATTTGGTAAGTTCGTCATGGCTCCATTTAGTTTAGCCAATGCTCTACTTGCTGTTATTGTTTTTAGTAAAATGCTTTTTGTTTCCAATTCAACCAACTTTGGTGGAAGTAAAGGCAAATCATTAAATGGTATTTCTCTGTCAAAATTTGTCATATCTTATCGAAAGTAGTTTTTACACTCATTAATTAAACAAGGGCAAATATAGTAATAATTTACTCTCGTTTCTCTTTTCAGGGTAAGATTTACACTCATCGTTATTTTTCTCAGCATGAAACACAACGGTTGATGGTATGGTGTCGTGCGGGATTTTTAGAATTAATAATCTTCAAATACAATACTATTTTCATCTTATACGACAATCCTTAATTCATTTATATTCCCCGCATTACGTATAGCTTTTGTTGTGTTTAGTAATTCATGCCTACTGATTGTCTAATGCTTCTTTATAATCATCATTTGTAAAAATATATTCAAACCTGTATTCAATTTCATTTATCTTGCCTCCATTCCAATTTTCATCAAGCATTAAACTTCTTGAAGCAGCCTGTTGAATATTCCGAGTATGCTTAATCATTATTGAATCATCATAAATAATTATCAATGAATCGCCCTTATCAAAAGGATTGCTACCAATAGTTCCCATTTCTTTGAAATGAAACTCCTTTTCTTTTTCTATTACTAATAATAATGAATCAGTTTTTGCACTTTTATAATACGAATATATATTGATATTATGGTCTGAATTATTCATTATCTTATGAAAGGTATCAATATCTTTTTCTTCTTTTGTACATGA
>JAYEOD010000376.1:0-2134 GCA_034722575.1 Bacteroidota bacterium
GATATTTTGCTTACTTTAAAGAAATATTTTTAACATTTGTGGATAAAAAAAATAATATTTGAATGGATAAAAAAGTAGTTATAATAACGGGCGCTTCTTCAGGAATAGGAAAGTCACTTAGCGAATTATACGCCAAACACAACTGTAAAGTAGTTATGGCTGCTCGAAATATTGAAAAGATTACTGAGATGTCGAAGCTTTTTGACTCGATGAATGTTGAAAATTTAGCTGTGCAAACAGATGTTAGTATCGAAAAAGAGTGTGAAAATCTTATAGCGAAAACTTTAGAGAAATTCGGTAAAATTGACTATCTGATAAATAATGCAGGAATATCGATGCGGGCTCTGTTTAAAGATTTAGATTTAGAGGTGTTAAAAAAATTGATGGACGTGAATTTTTGGGGAACTGTGTATTGTATTAAATATGCATTGCCACATATCCTTAAAGAAAAAGGGAGTATTACAGGAGTTATTTCTGTTGCGGGGCATGTTGGATTACCGGGAAGAACAGGGTATTCTGCATCAAAATTTGCCATTAGAGGTTTTTTAGACACACTGCGTATAGAGCATTTAAAAGATGGTTTACATGTTCTTGTTGTGGCGCCGGGATTTACCGCTTCTAATGTACGTAAAGTTGCTTTAACCGCTAATGGTAATCCGCAAGGCGAAACACCACGTAATGAGAGTGGTATGATGTCGCCGGAAGTGGTTGCTAAAAAAATAGCAAACGCTATCGAAAAACGAAAGAGAAGTCTTGTATTAACATTTATAGAGGGAAAAGTAACCGTATTTCTTGGAAAGTTTTTTCCTAGGTTATTAGATAAACTGACATATAATCATATGGCTAAAGAACCAAATTCACCATTTAAATAGTGATAAAAATGTTGGTTATTGAAATTTTTATAATTTTAAAAATATAAAATAACATCTTATGAAGAAAAAAGATATTAGAATTAGTCATGGGTACGGTGAAATTAATTTCGGAGTGTCTATTCCCGATGTGATAGATGTTCTGCACGAGCCTGACTACACCGAAGAGCTTGATGGCGGAGACGAAGGTCAGCTCTCTATTGTTTATATGTATTATAGCATTGATTTAGTGGCATTTTTCGAGGGCTTTGGCGAAAAATTGTTGTCGATATTGGAAACAAAGGACAAGGAAAGCACATTGTTCGGGAAAGCAATTTTTAAAATGAATGAATCAGAAATTGTTGACATGATGAGGGCGAATGGTTTTAATGAGTTGGACACCGAAATAATGATTTGGGGAGGAAAACGCGTGACTTTTGAAGATGGTAATATTGATTTCTTTTTCAATGAAGGCAATCTGGATACGGTTAGTTGGGGAGTTTTAATTTTAGATGATGGTAGTTTTGTCTAAGAGCGCGGATGGAATTGAATAATACTATCGTGCAGAAATCTTCTGTCGATATGAGTATAAATTTCTGTAGTTGTAATGGATTTATGACCTAGCATCTCTTGCACGGCTCGTAGATTTGCCCCCCCTTCAACTAAGTGTGTTGCAAAGGAGTGTCGAAATGTATGAGGACTAATTTTTTTCTTTATATCGGCCGATTTTGCTAATTCATTTACAATATGATATATCATTACTCTCGTTAATTTTGCACCTCGACGGTTTAGAAAAAGATAATCTTCGTGTCCTTTTTTAATATTTTGATGTATCCGGATACTGTCTTTATAGATCAGGATATTTTGCTTAGCTACAGAGCCCATCGGTATTAAACGTTGTTTTTTTCCTTTCCCCTCTACAATCAAAAAATCATCTTGAAAATAAATATTAGAGATCTTAATTCCTGTTAATTCAGAAACGCGCAACCCACATCCGTAAAGTGTTTCTATAATTGCTTTGTTTCTCTGCCCTTCGGGTTTGCTTAAATCTATACTTTCGATAATCGACTCTATTTCTATCTTACTCAATACGGTAGGTAGTTTTTGTAGTAGTTTCGGAGCATCAATTAATTCCATTGGATTTGTGTCTAACACATCTTCGAGAACTAGGAAATTAAAAAAAGTTCGTAGTCCTGATATTAATCTTGCTTGTGTATTTTGTGTTATTCCGAGCTCCACTATCCATTTTAAAAAATCTTCAATATCACTTTTCGTGATTTTGGATA